>JAPPIY010000334.1 GCA_026914095.1 Oligoflexia bacterium | reverse complement strand
GTGTGAGATAAGCGAATAGGTGTTGGCTTAAAGTAGACAGCACCAATCGCAAAATCACCTGTGTGTCTAAAGATTCATACTTCAAGGTTGAATCGCTTTTTATAGAGGAAATAATATTAGGTATATTTTCTAAAGCGGGAGTTAAATAGGAGTCTAATAATTGAAGCCGTTTGTCGGTTTGGCTTAAGTTTTTTTCTAAATGTTGAATCAACTGCTCTAATTGCAGGACATATTCTTGCGCTTCTTTTTGAGAAAGCTCTCCTCTTTCTAATAAGGGGAGTTGTTGATAGACTTGTGTAAAGAGCTGTTGGGAGTAAGAGTTTTGTAATAAAGCGCCTTTATTTAAAGAGTATATAGTGTTTTTTGTTGTTTTAAATGTTTTTAGGCAGATGTTGTTTGATAAAGAAGCGTCAGTAGGCGAGCTAAAAAGTAAAACTATAAAAAGAGACAAACTGACTGCATTTGAGCTTTGAAGTTTTGTCTGAAGATTCCCGCCCTCATTTCTATGAGGGTCTGCTTTCGCGGGAGTTCTGTCTTCCGGGGAAAGACGGAACAATTTAGAGTAAAAATTCAAACTCAATTGGTATCGTGTTATCATCAGTATTTTTCCACAAGTTTGTTGCACTTAGCTTGACCTGTTTTAAAAGGAATCAGACTGAAGGCGGTTTTCTTTCCTTTAATTAAGGACAGAGATATTATATCTTGTTGTCTGGCTTGTAATCTGTCAAATAATTCTTGTTTTTCAACCTGTTTATCCTTTAATAAGAGGTGAACTTCATAGAAATAGTCTAAAAAAGCTAAAAGCTTTTCCATAGATTCATATTTATAGAATTTAATTTTAATTTTATTTTTAGTTATAGAGACAGAGCTTAAGAAGTCTGAAAATTCATAGACAGAACGAAAAAACCGTCCAAAAAACCAATTCAATTTAAGAAGCTCTTTGTAAGATAAATTGTATTTTTTTTCTAAAACAGAAACACTTGTTTTGAAATAGAGAGAAAATAAAACAGCCAAAGCGTTTTCAATAGATTGAGTAGTCATTAGGCGGATTTTTGTGTCTTTTGTTGTATCAAAAATTTGCTCTATGCTTTCTAATAAAGAGTGAGCTACTTGGTGTTCTCCGTTAAATAGAGGTTCAGCGCTAGTATGTCTCTTTTGTAAAAACTCTTGAACTAAAGCTTTTTGAATCTCATCAGACTCTGTTTCTAAAGAAGAAGCGCGGGCTTTAAGGCCTAAAACTTGTTCTAAAATATTTTCTTGCACGGCAATAGGCCAGAGATTTTTTTTGCCTAGTAGTTTATCTGGAAGATGATGTCCTGTCATATAAGTTGTTTGTCCTTTTCTGGATTTAAGAAGGAGGTATCTTTTGAAGCGGTTTCCAAAAAAAGACTTTCTATTGACTTGAGTAAGCCGATATATTTTGTTTTTTATTTTTTCTATCTGTTTTGCCAGCTTTTTTTTTCTCTGTTCTATTTTATTTTTATCAACAGACATTTCTTTTAGTTGGTTTTCCAAATTGTAATATTCTTCTTCTAAGCGGGATATTTCTTCAAAAAGGGGGTATGTTTTGTTTTTGAGTTTGTTAAGCCATAAAAAACGATGATCTTTAGGTCCCCTTTGATTCACTTTTTCCAAATTTTCTTCATTGAATTCTAAAGCTGATTCTATAATAAAAAAAACTTTGTTTTGGGTTTTTCTAATTTTTCGTGACAGCCAAGCCATTCTTAAAGAAAACATTAAACCGCTGGCGCTTAAACTTTGTCCATTGGAAAAAGCTCTTGTGTATTTTTGAATGATTCTGTTTGTAAATGTAATGGCTATGTTGCCGATATTGCAGAAGGCATGCGCCCCGGGAAGTCCTACAAATGTAAAAAATACAGCTTCTGCAGTTTCGAAAGCGAGTTGAGCGACCGCAAAAGTATAACCATATTTAGCGGCGCTTTGGGTAAAAAGATGACTTAAACTGCGAAAGGAAGCTTTTGATTTATTAATTTTTTGTTTTGGAAAACTTTGAGGAAAGTGTTTTTTAGCAGTTTGAATCATGAGATCAGGATCTAAGTCACAGGGGCAATGTTTTTCCAGCTCTTGGATATAGATTCTAAGCCATGCTTTTGTTAAATTCCAAAAGCCGCTGTTTAAGTAAATTTTATGTCCATTCACTTTGTAAAAGGGAATAACAGAGCTTGTATTTGTTTGTTCTATAAATTCAGGAGATAGCAGAATGGCTTTTTCAAATACAGCCATAGCGGTTTCTACTTCTTTTTCCGAGTAATGATTTCCATGAGAAAAAGATGGCTCGGGAATGATAAAACAGCTTATCCAAAGAGACAATAAAATGGGATACTTACAAAAAGATATAACTAATTTCATATAAGCAAGCATACTGAGAAAATAGGAATTATACTTATCTTGTTTGAAATTTCAATTATTTTTATTTAAATGAGACACAAATGATAATACATTATGGTTTATACTGAGCCTGTTTAGGTTTTCCGGCGGGGCCGTCATGCCTGTAAGTGTTCAGTAATTGTAAGTGTTCAATAATTCGCTGACAAAAAAGAGATAAAAAAGAGTTGAAGCATTTAAAACTGGAAAACCTAAACAAGATCAGTACACACTCTGCGAATCCTATTAAAAATATTATTTAAGCTTCTTGAGAGTTTTATAATCTTATTGTAAAATATTTTTTAAAGGTTTTTACATGACAAATTTATTTCGCGCATTTTTGCTTATAACTTTCTTCTCCGCCTCTATATCAGCAGACAGCCGTCATATATGGATGCAGCACTCAAATGATGGGAAGGCTCTTTATATAGATATTTCCCCTATCTACTATACAGCTCGACAAAAAGGTTTCAGCCCTATTGAAATGCCTTCAAATATTCTGCCTAAAAAACTAAGCGATCGCCCTCTATCCCTGACAATATTCGGTTTTTGTGACAGCGCTAGCCCAAAAGAGCGGGAAATCCCTGGGCATTTTAGCCCTCAAACACAAATAATTGAAACCAGCTTTACCATAACCCCCCTTCCTAATGATAAAAAAGCTGTCTTGACTCTTTCATGGAAAGGCTTGTTTCGCGAATTTCAGCAACTTATCAGAGGAGGCCCCTATTTTGTAGAAAAGGGGGGGGTTACAATTAAAGATTATACTTGGCCCGTTGTTATTAAGCGATACGATGTAGCCTTCTATTCAACTAGACTGGATTACACAGTCTTCTTTTCTAATCCCTCTGACGGGCATTTATTTATGCATGTTTTAAAGTCATCAGCCGTTCCCACTGGAAAAAAGAAGATCCCTCAAATTGAAGTTTTATTAAAGTCTCCTAGTTTTCATATTTCAGCCGTTTATGCTCTTACACGAGGAAACAATGATGAGTGGGATAGAAAAATAAAAGACAGGTGGAATAAAATATTAAGCTGGTGTCCTAGAGAAAATAAGCAGACTCAGTCCGGCTTTTGATTAAAAAATGATCTCTACAAAACAAAATTTTAATTACTAATTTCTTTTGTTCTTTTCAAAGGAACAGTGTTCAGCTACACTTGATTTTTTTCAATACAAAACAGATTTTATATTTTTAGAGTTATGGAATTGCCTAAATTACTTATTTCAGTTCTTACTCTTTGTTTCTCATTTATGCTCAAACCAGTATTCCTAAGGTCCAATTCCTCTAAAGAGCTTAAATTATTAAAAATATTAGCAGGCAGGCCGTCATTACTGAAATCATTATAACTAAGATTCAGTATTCTTAAAGAGTTTAAATTATCAAAAATATCAGAAGGCAGACTGTTGAGAGCATTATTATTAATATCCAACACTTCTAAAGAGCTTAAATTATCAAAAATACCAGAGGGCAGACTGCTGAGATCAGTATTGCTAAGATACAGTTTCTCTAAAGAGCTTAAATTATCAAAAATACCAGAGGGCAGACTGCCGAGATCAGTATTGCTAAGATACAGTTTCTCTAAAGAGCTTAAGCTATTAAAAATACTAGAGGAGAGACTGTTGAGAGGGTTATTGCTAAGATACAGTTCCTCTAAAGAGCTCAATCTATTAAAAATACCAGAGGGCAGACTTCTGAAATCATTATTTAAAAGATCCAATAATTTTAAAGAGCTCAATCTATCAAAAATACCAGAGGGCAGACTTCTCAAATAATTATTATTAAGATACAGTTTCTCTAAAGAGCTTAAGCTATCAAAAATACCAGAGGGCAGACTGTTTAGAGTTTTATATGATAGATCAAGCAGTAAGATAGAGCTAAAACCAAAAAAGTCATAAGTCTTTAATGTTCCACTGCTTATTTCTGACAACTGATCAAAAACTTTGTCCCCGTCTTCATCTACAATACTCTCTAAATCTGTTATTGTAATCCCGCTACAGTGGCTTTTAATGAGGGCTACAATCCTGTCTCTAATCTCTGGTGTTCTATCACACACAGCTTTTGAAGAGCTAGATCGGGAAGAGCTAGATCGGGAAGAGCTAGATCGGGAAGAGCTAGATCGGGAAGAGCTAGACCGTCTTGAGCTGGTTTTAGATTTTTTATAACCCTTCAAATACTCTTCAGGATAACAGCCATCAACCTCCTCCATTATATCTTTGATGACACCCGTAGAGGATACTGTTTCCCAAACATTCAAAACAGCAGAATATAGCTCTCTCTCAATACTTTGGCTTTTAAATTTTTCAGTATAGGAAAAAATGTCAAATAAATAACCTGTCGGAAGCTTATATTGCCGGCCAAAAGCTTGAAGTGTCTTATTGCTTTCTATCAATTCCTGCCTTTCAGGACAGCTGGCAGAATTATATAAGTCATCAAATAAATATAGAAGCTCTAATCTCTCCGTTTTATTTAAATCAATAAGCTTTTCAATGTTGGCTTTTTTTGCTGAACAAGAACAAAGCAAAAAACAAACAAGTATCAATATCCAATTCTTCATACTTACAATATCGGAGATTATTTTGAAATAATTTATTTTTTGTCTAAGTTCGCCCGTTGAGAGAGAAAAGCAGTATGTCCTAGCTTTTTTCAACTCAAAAAAACCGCTAAAATCAAGTCTTCTAGCTCTTTGGCTTTTCTCCTTTATATAGCAAACTATTTCTCCCTGCAACTAAACAGCTATTCTTTCAAACAAAGCCCTGAACCCCGTATAAAATGAGGTTTTTTTTCTTAAAATAAAACTAAAGTCTAGGCGCGATCCCTTCGAAGGGACAGCAAGTGGGAGCGCTATATATTTTATTTTTTCAGCGATTTTTTTATATCGGCAATTTCTTTTTTTGTGTTGGCCAGCTCTCTTTTTAATTCCGCATTTTCAGCTTTGAGCGCTGAAAGCTCCTCCTTTGTTGCATAAGAGCTTTTAATCTCTAAAACCTCTTTTTGCAAAGCGGAAAAGCTGTGTTTTAAGACAGTAAGGCTCTGTTTTAAAACTTCCAAACTTTTAGCAAACTCAGCTATTTTCTCTGACATTTCTTTTTTTAAGCTGTCAAATTTGATAGCTAAGGCTTTTATGCCGGCCCAGAAAGTTCCCCATATAGAAGCCCAGTCCGGTTTAACCAAATGACTGCCTTTCTCTTGAGGCAACTGCAAGTGTTGGGGCAGGTTTTCCGCAATAAAGCCTCTGCGTGTGTGATTGGGGTGGTTGTCTTTATATTGGTAGTTGGAAAGCTTTGTTTCCATAATATCTTGTAAAGCCTGATCATAATCATCAAAAGGCTTGATATTTTTCTTTAGAAATCTGGAAGAAATAAAGTTGTGTAGTGGAGTATAAATATCGTTTTTTAGATCATACTTGCCCAGCTTGATACTGTCAAGACCAGGAGGACCTATTCGGACATGCTCAAAGTTTCCTGTGCTTCCTATATTAATAGCTCTTCTGCTAATGTCAGTGGGATGATCCTGTATATTTATTAGGTTTCCTATTCTTAAATCTCTAAGAGAGGGGGTTGAGCCTCCTGCCCCCGCTATATAGACCACCTCATGGGAGTCGTTCCCTATATGGATTTCATTGTCATGATTGGGTGTGGTCACTTTTTGGCCAATGTAGATATTGTTGTTGCCGCTTCCCATCTGAGGGCAGGGGGTTCCACAGCCTGAAGGGAAGGCCCCAAAGCCGGCTTCATGGCCAATTAGAATATTTCCGTGTCCAGATCTCATTAAGCCCCCAGCCCTCATTCCAAGAAAAACATTCTCATTTCCGCTCATCGTAAGATAGTTTCCAGCTAACATGCCGACAATGGTATTTTTTCCTCCGCTTTTAGTTCCAGCGCTGTCGCCTATAAAGGTATTGTAAGATCCGTTTATATTCTTTTTACCGGCGCCAACTCCTACATAAGTATTAGACTGTCCAAGCTCAGTGTTGAATCCAGCGAGACTTCCTACAAAGGTGTTATGTTTGCTTTTAGTTTTATACCCTGTGCTGTCGCCTATAAAAACATTGAGTTCGCCCGTTTGATGGCGAAATCCAGCTTTCTGACCTATGAAGACATTAGAGAAGCCAGTGTTATTCCAAAACCCTGCCTGCCTGCCTATAAAAACATTTTTATCTCCCTTATTTCTATAACCCGCTAGAGCGCCAAACAAAACATTCAGCTCTCCTTCGTTTTTATGTCCCGCCTCGTGTCCCACAATGCTATTTTCTTGGCCTGTGCCATCATACCCCGCTTGATGTCCAATAATAGTATTTCCGGTTTGGCCTTTATTTTCAAAACCCGCTTTAAAGCCAATAAAAGTGTTTGACCATCCTGTGGAATTCATACCGGAACTGGCTCCAATGAAAGTATTTGTGTTGGCAAAGTTATTTCTGCCTGCATAGCTTCCGATGAGGGTAGCGTTATTCCTGCCAGGGTGTTTATAGCCGGCTTCATATCCAATTATAACATTCTGACTTCCTGTTATGTTCTCATAACCGGCAAAATTTCCAATGAAAGTGTTTTTTGATCCTGTTGATATTGCGGGCGGTGTCGCGGTTTGATGCCCATAGCCGGCATGGTATCCAAAAAAGCTATTGTCACTTCCTTTTGCAATCATTTTTCCCACTTCATATCCAAAAAAGCTGTTGTTACTGCCGGTTGTGTTGGCATGGCCCGCTAAATATCCGAAAAAGCTGTTGTTACTGCCGGTTGTGTTGGCATGGCCCGCTGAATATCCGAAAAAGCTATGCTTTGCCCCGCTGGTGTTGTTTTTAGCCGCTTCAAACCCAAAGAAACTGTTATAAGCGCCTAAGCTGGTTGAGCCAGTAGAAATATTATAGCCAAAGGCGGTTGTTTTATTAATTGGAATATTTTGTGTGTCTCCGCAACCAACAAGAGTTTGTCCAACAGCTGTCACTGTGTAACAATTTACAATTGTCCGGATGTCTAGCTTAAAGTTACAGCTTTCAATGGTTTCACTGTCTATTGGATTATATAAAATATCTTCTACCAGCAAAGGAGTTAAATCCTCAAAATGTATGTAGCTTTTGGCTTTATCGCCAAAGGTGATATAAAATTTCCCCGTTGTAGGCGTTATATTGGCAGTTGGAACAGGGCCTGACGGCAAATCTTTTTCAAATCTCATTTGATGGACCACCAAAGAGCCAAAATAAACATCACTTTCATTGGTGTCATCTTTATAAACTTTATATTGGCTGTTTGTTCCGGGAGCTACGCTTGTCATTTTAAGAGATCTTTCTTCTGGAAAAGTGTAGCTGTGTATATTTGTATCTTGATCTGTATTGTGTCCGCTGGTTTTTATTCCTTTTAAAGTGTTGGTGCAGGAAGACACTTCTCCTGTGCTGGCATTTTGTTGAGATATTCTCATAATATCTTTTTTCATATCTAAAACAGAAAAAGACTGATTGCCTTTTCTAACACTTTTAGATATATTGCCCATGCTTTCAACGATTCCCATAAGGACGACAAATCCAATGGTGGAGGCGACCAAAACCCCCACCAGGGAAAAGCCCTGTTCAGACTTTAAAATTTTATTTAAGTTTAGAAATTTTACTTTAAACATTTTTACATTCCTACAGGCCCTTTTTTACTTACTACTTAGGCAGAAATATTTAGAAAGCTCCTCTCGACAGTTTGTTTTTTTTAATCGGCTGTTTAACCCCCTATGCTATCATTCGGTTTATTGATTCAATAAGTTAAGGTTTTTAAAGCGTCCTGCCTTTAATTCGGTATCCCGATGGCAGATTTCATATTTGTTGGCTCAAAACATTAAATTTTCTTTTTGAAGCTCTCAGATACCGTTTCCGCACTGTTTCTGCCTAAAAATCTTGATAAAAACTCCTCCTTCACCGTTCCATGAAACCTCTCCACAAATCCATTCATCCAAGATTTCCTCTTCCTTTAGTCTTGCCGATGGCTTGTTATCCTGAAGCTCTCAAATATGATAGTTAAAGCCATATCAGATATAGTTGTTATTTAGTTTAGGTTTTTTTTTTTTTAAAACAATGTTTTCTCTTTTTTCCAGAGTGATTGACAAAACTAGACCTTATTTTGTTAAACCGCTCCTAAAAAAGCGGCTAAAAGATATCTAGTTGTAAGTTTTTCAAATTTTTGGCTTTTTCAGGGCCGGCTATTTAATTTTCTGGGTAAAGAATTTGAAACTCCGGATTATATACTTAACTTTGCATTTTTCTTTTACTTATTCTGTTTTTTAGAGGCTCTTTCTATTCCTTTATAAAAGAAAATAAGCTTCAAAAGGTTTCCTTTAAGAGGGTTTTGGGAATTAGGTGTCAGATCCTCTGGCTATTTTAAGCATTTAAAAGACAACAGGAGCTAAATGAAATGAGATACGAGGATAAAGTATTAAAGGCCTATGACTATCACAAAGCTTTGTATGGATAGTGG
>JAPPIY010000195.1 GCA_026914095.1 Oligoflexia bacterium | reverse complement strand
TCTTTTATTTCCTTAGTTTAAAGGCTCTTTATGCGAAGTTAAGTCTATAATTCCCAAAAATTCAAACGAGATCGGCATAAAAAGAAAAAAATTGTTGCCTTGAGTGGATTTGTTAAAGTAAAAATCCAGTTATGCTCTACCAAAATATTTTAGAGACTATAGGCCATACTCCCCTTGTTAAGCTAAATAAAATCACTCAAGGTTTGGATTGCAATGTCTATGCCAAGTGTGAGTTTTTTAATCCAGGGGGATCTGTTAAAGACCGTATTGGCTATAATATGGTTAAAAAAGCGCAAGAAAAAGGCAGGATTAAACCTGGGGACACTCTCATTGAGCCAACCAGCGGCAATACGGGAATAGGCATAGCCTTAGCTGGGGCGGTTTTAGGCTATAAAGTGATAATTATTATGCCTGAAAAAATGAGTCAGGAGAAGGAAGTTGCCCTAAAAGCTTTAGGAGCTGAAATCGTTCGCACTCCCACTTCAGCCGCCTCTCATGATCCAGAAAGCCATATCAGTGTCGCTAAAAAAATGCGGAAAGAGATTCCAAGAGCTTATATTTTAGATCAGTATTCCAATCCTGACAATTATAGGGCGCATTATGAAGGCACAGCGGAAGAAATTTTAAAAGACTTAAACAACAAAGTGGATATGGTCATAGCAGGGGCGGGGACTGGCGGCACTTTGACAGGCTTGGCAAAAAAAATAAAGCCCCAGCTGGCTCACTGCAAAATTATCGGGGTGGATCCCGTTGGCTCTATATTAGCTGGAGATGAGCCGATACAAACTTATGAGGTGGAGGGAATAGGCTATGATTTTATTCCTGAAGTTCTGGACCGCTCTCTTGTGGATGAGTGGGTTAAAACAAATGACAAAGACTCTTTTCACTTCGCTAAAGAAATTATCTTAAAAGAGGGGATTTTATGCGGAGGCTCTTGCGGCTCTGCGGTCTATGCGGGGTTGAAAATGGCAAAAGCGCTTAAGAAAGGTCAAAACTGTGTGATTATACTGCCAGATGGAATTAGAAATTATATGAGCAAATTCTTAAATAAGGATTGGATGAGGCAAAAAGGTTTTTATTGAGATGGCAAAATTTTTTAGATAGACTGGTCGGGTTTGAATTTTAAAGTCTTTTTGAATGTTCCCGTTTTTTTAACTTTTAAAAAAAATTACAAATAAACTTAATGATGGGCAATTCTTGGTTATTTCTTTTTAGTGTCATTATAGCAGGTCTGTTATTATCCAGATATTTAAGGCCATTTGTAAATTTAATCATTAAAAAGCTCTCTTATTTTCTTCCTGAAGATATCCAAAAAATTTTAACAGAAAGAAATAAAACCGCTTATTCCTTGCTCATTTTTTGGCTGGTTTGCAATGTTGGCTTTCAGTTTGCCTCTATAGAGGAAAAATGGGAGGTTTTTTTATCCGCGCCTTTAAAATTTATTTTAGCTGCCAGTATTCTTCTTCTGATCTGGAATGCAATTGATATTTTAGAAAACTTAGTAGGTGTCAATTTGCAAAGAAAGAGGGAGCTGGGCGCTAAGGATTCCATTACAAAAAATATTTTGCCTTACTCTAAAAAAATTCTGAAAACTTTAGTTTTTACAATAATAGCTTTAATTTTTTTGCAAAACATTGGCTTTAAAGTAACTTCTCTTTTAGCTGGCTTAGGTATCGGAGGAATGGCTTTAGCCTTAGCCGCTAAAGAAACTTTAAGCAATTTTTTTGGAGGAATATCTGTTATTTTAGATAAACCCTTTGCCGTGGGGGATTGGATTGTCTGCAAAGACATTGAAGGGACTGTGGAGGATATTGGATTTCGCTCCACAAAAGTAAAAACCTTCTATGATTCCTTAATTACTATTCCTAATTCTATTTTATCAGATTCCGTCATTGACAATTTAGGAAAAAGACAGGCCAGACGAACACGCGTTACATTGGATATCACTTATGACACAGCTCCAGAAAAAGTTGAAGCTTTTGTGGAGGGTTTAAAGCAAATTATTAAGTCTAACTCTCACACCAGAAAAGATTACTATCAATGTTATTTTTCGGGCTATGGGCCTCATAGCCTGCAAATCTTTTTAAATTTCTTTTTAAAGGTTTCTGATTGGGACACAGAGCTGTTGCAGAAACAAAATATCTTCTTGGAAATCCTAAGGTTAGCTAAAGAGCTTGAAGTGGATTTTGCATTCCCGACACAAAGCTTAGACTTGCTTAATATTCCTGGTCAGAAGGAGAGAGAGAGAAAGAGTTTTTCCGCTGAGGAGTTAAAAAATACCGCTCAATCTTTTGGCCCTCAAGGAGCTTTGTCCCAGCCTCAAGGACTCGGCTTATACAAACCTAAAAATTAGAAATTTGATTGGCTTAAAAGCCTTCAATTATTTATGTAAAAAACTTACTTGTTTATTTCTTTTAATTATTTTATGTGTTAGAGAATATATAACCCCTTTAAAAGCAGAGAGTATGAAAAGATATATTTTAATTTTTCCTCTTTTAATTATTCCTTTTATTATACAGGCTGACTGGGAACAGCCGACTATCATGCAAGACGGCTTAAACAAAGAAAAGCTTTTCCTAGCAATCATACAAAGAGACGAGCAAAACATTCAAAAGCTTCTTGAAAATCATCCCTACTTGGCAGATGTTAAAGATGATTTATCCAGAACAGGTCTTATGATAGCCTCTTGGAAGGGATATTTAAAAATAGCAGAATTTTTTATTCAAGCAAAGGCAAAAATAAATACAAGAGATAGAAATGGACAGACTGCTCTTATGATGGCGAGTTATTGGGGATATTTGGATATTGTAAACATGCTTCTAAAGGCTGGAGCAAAGGTCAATATGCAAGATAATTTAGGTCAAACGGCTCTTATAAAGACCAGCATGTGGGGTTTTCCAAAAGTTTCAAGAACTCTCATTCATGCTTTAGCAGACTCTAACATAAAAGATCAAAGTGGCATGACAGTTCTTATGCGAGCTATTCAGTTTAAAAGGCCACTAGTTGTGCAAGCTGTTTTATTGGATAATACAAATATTAATATAGATTCAATAGATAAAAAGGGTAATACTGCTCTTATAATAGCCAGTCAACGAGGAGAGCGGGATATTTTAAAACAGCTTTTAGATTTTGGCGCAAATCCAGAGATTGTCAATAAAGAAGGCCTGACAGCTCTTGACTATAGTGTATTCAAACAACAAACACAAACAAAAAAATCAAATTATGCGGAAATTGAAAAACTCCTCCGTAGGGCTTTATGCAAAAAATCCTTTTAATGAGGTTTTGAATCAAATAATTTCCGAAATTTCAAACAGGATCCGTATAAAATCGCTATAAAAAACTTTTGCCAAGAGCTTGAAACAGTTATAAGTATATCTTCAATGAGCCTCCTTTTTATTTTTTGTTTTTCTTTCTTTTTAATCGGCGCTTGTTTTTTCACAGCCCGCTTTGGCAAAAAATGGAATTTGAGCCTCTGTTTGTCTCTGGGGTCAGGGGCTTTGTTTTCTATTTGTTTTTTAGACTTTCTGCCTCATTCTTTTTCAGCTCAGGAATCTTACGATAAAAACTCCATTTTTATTTTATCTGGCATTTTACTGCAAGCCTTAGCGGATATTTATCTGCTTCCTTATTTGGGCTTTTTAGATAAATGGCTTGAGACAAACTCTTCTCCTAAGCCGGTCCGTCAGCATTCCCACACTTTTAGCCCCTTTTCTGTTTGTTCTGTGGTGGGCTGTTTGTCTGTCTGCTCTTTTTTTGACGGCATTCGTTTGTTTGCCGCCCTCAATGTGGAAAACTTTGTGGCTTTTAGCATGGCTTTTGGTCTGTTTTTTCATTTGTTGTCTGAAGGAGTTTTGATAGCTGTTTTGGCTTTATCTTCTCGTTTTAAAAAGCGGATTTTATTTGTGTTGTTAGGCTCAGTTGGGGGCGCTTTGTTTTTAGGAGCTTTATTTGCTCAAGTTTTCTCTCAAAGTTTTTCTTTAAATGGTTTGATTGCTTTTTCGTCCGGCTGTTTGATTTATATTTGCTTTGTTCATCTTTTGCCTTTTTCATTAAAACCGGCTTATAGAAAGTGGTTTTTTATTGGCTTGTTCTTATTTGCTCTTTTTCATTTTGTAATTTAAAAGGGAATATAGCTTTGAGTGAAAGAGATTAGACACAAGGGCGGTGAAATCCTTTCTATTGTAAAATATAGGATTGAATTTGGAATAAAGGGCTGAAGTCTTGGGAATTATATACCTAACTTCGCATAAAGAGCCTTCAAACTAAGGAAATAAAAAGTTCCGAGCAAGTTTATCTGAGAAAATAAATGAAGATAAAATATTAAAACCAAAAAGAAATAGAAATAGCCTCTAAAAAAGGGAAAGATAAGGGAATAATGCGGAGTCAAGTCTATAATTCCCGAAAATTCAAACAGGATTGGTATAATTCCTAAAATTTTAGACAAATTGGGGTTTTTTGAACTTAAAAAAGCTCAAAATTCAAACAGAATTGGTATAAATTCAATTTTTTACTTGAAGTTTCTTTTAAAAAAATAGTATTTACTTAAGCAATTTAGAGGTGTATTGATTTTGTTTGAATTTTGAGTTTTTTCTGAAGATTCCCGCTTATGTGGGAATGACTATTATATTAAATTTTCAAACAGAATCCGTAGAATAAAATGCAAAATCAAACCGCTTTTACTTTTGATGATATTTCTTTAGTTCCCGCTTACTCAGAAGTTTTGCCGGCGCAAACCGATATCTCTACTAGCTTATGTGAGAGATTGAGTTTAACTATGCCTATTCTTTCAGCCGCTATGGACACAGTTACGGAAAATAAGATGGCGCGGGTTATGGCGCAAAGGGGCGGGTTTGGCGTCATTCATAAAAATATGAGTATTGCCTCTCAAGCGAAAGAGGTTGAGAAGGTGAAAAAATATGAAAGCGGGATGATATTAGACCCTATCAGTTTGGGGCCAGAGGATCTTTTGGAAAGAGCGCATGAAATTATGAAAGCGCATTCTATTAGCGGTGTTCCTGTTACCGTCAATCAAAAACTAGTGGGAATTATAACCAACAGAGATTTGCGTTTTGAGACAGATTTGCATCAGCCTCTGCATAAGATTATGACAGGGAAAGAAAAACTGGTAACGGCTAAAAAAAATATCACTTTAGAGGAAGCCAAAAAAGTTCTGCACCGCCACCGTATAGAAAAACTTCCCGTTGTAGATGAGGATTTTTGTTTGATAGGGCTGATTACTATTAAAGACATTGAAAAAGCAACCGCTTTTCCTTCTGCCAGCAAGGACGGCCATGGCCGCTTATTTGTGGGGGCGGCCGTGGGAACTTCGGCAGAGACAAAAGAAAGAATTTCTACTTTAATTAAAGCCGGCGCTGATTTAGTTTGTGTGGATACCGCTCATGGGCATTCTAAAAAAGTGATAGAAACTATTTCTTATATAAAAAAAACTTATCCGGAGCGCCTTATTATGGCAGGCAATGTAGCCACAGCGGAAGGGACAAAAGCTTTGATTCAAGCGGGCGCTGATATTGTAAAAGTGGGAATCGGGCCGGGAAGCATCTGCACCACTCGTGTTATTTCTGGTGTGGGAATCCCTCAGATCAGCGCGGTTATGGAATGCTCTAAAATGGCTAAAAAAATGGGCGCTGGCATAGTAGCTGATGGAGGAATTAAATATTCAGGAGATATTGTTAAAGCTTTAGCTTTAGGGGCAAATGCCGTCATGCTGGGGAATTTACTGGCAGGCTCAGACGAAAGCCCCGGTGAGACTGTTCTTTACAGAGGAAGAACTTATAAGGTTTATCGTGGAATGGGCAGTGTATCCGCTATGAAAAAAGGCTCTAAGGATCGTTATGGCCAAGGAGAGATTATGGATTTTTCTAAGCTGGTGCCTGAGGGAATAGAGGGAAGAGTGCCTTATAGAGGCTCTGTTTTTGGCCTGTTGGATCAACTTGTGGGAGGTTTGAAATCCGGCTTGGGATATACCGGCTCAAAAGATATTTTGTCTCTTCAAAAAAAGGTGAAATTTGTTCAATTGAGCGCTCAGAGTTTAAAAGAGTCTCATGCGCATGATGTCACAATCACCAAAGAAGCCCCTAACTATAGACTGGAATGAAAATCTTACGAGAAAGATTTAATGGGAATTATGCGCTTGATTTCTCAAAAATTACCTTTTTTTATATATTTTGTCTGGATTTTTGAAAGAGCTTGAATTATTATTGTTATATGATGAATTTACAATTATTTAAGGAAAAAAATCTTGTAAAAACTGTCATTTGTTTCAGTCTGTTTTTTTTCTTTGGAGCTTACAGTTTTGCGGGTTTAGCGGAAACCTTATGTGACTGTGAAGAGATTGTAAAAACAAAAAAATGTGATAATCCTGACTGTGTCAAAATTTGTAATTTAAAAAATCCTTTAATGGATATTAGCTCCTTTTTTGTTGAAACTTGTTTAGGAAAGGGCAGTGATTATGTTGTATCAAAGGAAGATGTTGTAGCTACTGAAGCTTTATCTTTGATTGAAAAATCGAAACAGACGATTATGGAGATTATTGAAAAGAGTAAGGAATCGTTGAAGAAAAACTGCCCTCAGTGCCAGAAACTATATAAAATATCAGCTCGTTTTGGATTTAAGCCAAAAAAGAAAACCTGCCCAGAGGAATATTTAAAAGTTCATTCCTATAAAGAATCAAAACAAATGGATCAGAAAAAAGGAGCTTGCAACTTAGATGAACTGCTGAATTACCTTGAAAACTATGCGATATTTCTTGTTACTAAAAATAAACAGTATACTCCTAAAGGAATAAGCTCTGCTGATAAAAAATTAATGGAAAGCCGCAGTAAAAAGCTCTGGGCGGTTTGTCCGAGCAAATGTTCTTTCTTAACAAATTATGTGACGACAATAAATTCAGAGGAATGCAAGGGTGAGGTTGATATAAAAATAGGTTGCACTCATAAGGTGGAGACAAAGTGGTTTAAACCCATTTATGATGTGGATATTGATTATAAACCAGATTTAAAATGTAAAGGTAGCCAGCCAACTTGAAGTTTAAAAGATATGGAGTTATACTGATCTTGTTTGAAAATTCTTGTATCCCGTCTTTCCCGCGAAAGCGGGAATCTCTAACTGTCAGAGAAAAATTCAAACAAGATTGGTATATAATAAGGAGGAGAAGTTTATGATAAAAAGTATATTTTTTATAGGGGTATTATTTTACACTGTCGCTTTGGAGTCTGAAGAAACAGTTGACAATTCCTCTACAGAGAGTCTGATTTCTCAAGTTTTCACAGAAAAGAGCAGTCAAAAGGTTAAAAAGACCGCTGACTCTAAAAATGAGGACAAGAAACCAGCTAAGACTGAGGATGTAAAAGAAGATAAAAAAACAGCCAATAAGGATTCGGCTCAGAAAGGGAAAAGACAAGTTGCGGGAACCGCATATAGCTGTTCTGAATTGTGGACCGATGAATTTTCTGCCGGCTATGTTCAAGTGGGCGCAAAGTGCTCCCCTGGCGATAGCTTGTGTTTGGCTTTCTTTCATATTGCCAGAAATTACTGTGAAGAGGATCATTTGATACGCTATTACTGCGATCCGAAACAGCCTTCTTTATTTTCAACTGAAAAGATCAAGTGTGAAAAATCTTGTGAGTTTTCAGGATTGTCTGGAGTGTGCATTAAATAATATCCTTAAATTTTTATTGGTGGAAAAAAACCAAGCTCTCAGTTTTAATTTTAAAAAACCAGAAATAAAAAAGCTCAAAAAAAGGTTGGCAAGCCAGAAAAATTCAGCTAAAAGTTTCAAAAAGCTTTCAAATAACAGAATTAAGGGATTTAAAATAAAGGAGTTTTAAAATGGCTAAAAAATGGGATGTCCAAAAAGTGAGGAATATAGGTATTTCCGCTCATATTGACTCAGGAAAAACCACTCTGACAGAGCGAGTTTTATTTTATACCGGGCGTATTCATGCCATTCATGATGTGAAAGGGAAAGACGGAGTTGGGGCTAAAATGGACTCTATGGATCTGGAGAGGGAGAGAGGGATTACAATCAAATCCGCCGCTACCAATGTCTCTTGGAAGAATATAGATATCAACATTATTGATACTCCCGGCCATGTGGATTTTACAATTGAGGTGGAGAGGGCACTGAGGGTTTTAGACGGAGCTATTTTAGTTTTATGCGGAGTGGCTGGCGTGCAGTCTCAGTCTATCACAGTGGACCGGCAAATGCGCCGCTACAGTGTGCCCCGTATTGCTTTTATTAACAAGCTGGACAGGGCAGGCGCTAATCCTTTTCGCGTCTCTCAAATGCTCAAAGACAAGTTAAGGTTAAATGCTGTCCTGACTCAAATTCCTATTGGTTTGGAAGACAAGCATGAGGGAGTTGTGGATTTATTCACTATGAAGGCCATTTACTTTGAAGGGGAGCATGGAGAAAAAGCAGTGGAAAAAGACATTCCAGAAGATTTAAAAGAGCCGGCTGAAGAGTATCGTCAAAAAATGGTAGAGGCCTTAGCTGATTTTGATGATAGCTTAGCGGAAAAGTTTTTGAATGAGGAAGAGGTTTCTGCTAAGGAGCTTTATCCTGTGGCCCGCAAAGCTACCTTAGATTTAAAAGTCACTTTAGTTTTTATGGGATCGGCTTATAAAAACAAAGGAGTTCAAGTTTTGCTTGATGGGGTGGAAAGGTTTTTGCCTGATCCCACTGAGGTGGAAAATACCGCCTTAGACTTAGATCAAAATGAGAAAACAATCCCTGTTGTTCCCTCTTCAGAAAAACATCTCCTTTTATTGGCTTTTAAATTAGAGGACACACGCTTTGGCCAATTAACTTATATGCGGATTTATCAAGGGGCTTTAAAT
>JAPPIY010000335.1 GCA_026914095.1 Oligoflexia bacterium | reverse complement strand
CGCTAAATATATAATCCCTTTTTTTCAGTTTATTATAGTCAGACCAGGCTTTTTTAGTGTAAAAAAAAGATATGTATCTTATTACCAGTCTTCTCATTTTACTGGTTGCTTCCCGTATTTTAGGCAAATTATTTGAATCTTTAGGTTATTTTGCCATTATTGGCGAGATTTTTGCCGGCTTCCTTTTAGGTCCGGCGGTTTTTAATTTCATAGATCCTGAAACCAACGGACTCAATGGAATCGTAGAGCTGGGAATCTTCTTATTGATCTTCTCCGCCGGCTTAGAAATTGATTTGAAAGATTTTTTAAACTCTTTAAAAAGCAAAGCGATTCTCTGCGGCCTCATTAGTTTTATTGGCCCTTTTGCGACAGGTCTGGCCTTTGGCTCTTTTTTTAAACTCTCTTTTTTTGGCTCTGTGGTGATTGGACTCTGTTTTGCCATCACTGCTATTCCTGTCGCTCTTAAATTCCTAAGAAGTGTCAATATGATTAACAGCCCCGCCGGTCATGGAGTGATGGCAACAGCTGTTGTGATTGAAATTTTGGCCTTGTTGGTTTTAGGCTTTTCTTCCGAATCCCATGCCAATGACAGCATTTTAGAGTATTTAAAGATGATCTTAATAAAAGGGGGGCAGATGTTATTGTTTTTCCTTCTTGTCATGACGGTCAATAAAATTTTTCGCTCGGAGCTTCGCTACATCCAGAGAACTCAAAAAGCCTTCAAGTCTTTGGTTCAAGCCTTGGGGGAAGAAGCGGTTTTTGGCTTGGGCCTGGTCTTTGTTTTGATTTTCAGCACTCTTTCAGAATTTTTAGGCTTTCACTTTATTATTGGAGCTTTTTTTGGAGGCCTGCTTTTAAATAAAGACATTATTGGAACTAATTTTTTTGATTCTCTGTCCCTTACCCTGCGATCCATCACAACACAGTTTTTCACCCCTATTTTTTTTGCCCATTTGGGTTTAATTATTCAAAGATCGGCTTTTCAAGATATTTCTTTCATACTGGCTTTGATTGCCGTAGGCTATGGTGTCAAAATTTTAAGCGCTTGGCTGGGAGCCAAACTGTCCGGCTTTTCCAAAAGCGATTCTCTTAAAATGGGGCTTATATTAAACTCCCGCGGAACCTTTGATCTCATTGTAGCCAATTTAAGTTTAACAAAGGGCTATATTGATTCTAAAATTTTCTCCATCTTGATTTTATTTGGAGTTTTTTCTGTCGTGCTCAACCCCATTCTCTATAGACGCTTTTATCACAAAGAGCCAACTCAAACTTAGCTCTTACTGTGTTCCATCGTTTTCATGTCTGAGAACAGCATTTTTATTCATAGACCAAATATCTGTCTTTTTCAGTTGAGTCACTGCCATGACTGTAAAGCTGTTTAGACTCGCTCCCGCGCTGTTCACTGTGCCGCTTTGAGTGCCTGAGTAATTTTTTAATAACCGCAATGAATGCACTGCGCAGTCGGAAGAGCCTGTAAAATAAGCATCGTGGGGTGAGCCCACACTACTCCTGATTGTGCTTAAACAGTCACCATCACAAATCTGTTTAAAAGTAGTGCATTCTCTAACATCTAACACATTTTTTGTTGCCACTCTCGGGTAACTTCCTAGACTCCCATAATTACTGGCTAAAGCCGCGCTTCTGCCAAAACCAACATCATAAATATAACTGCCGACCGGAATAGCTCCTATAGCCGATAAATTCTCATGATAGCCTCCCCAGTTATTGTAAAAGCTCCTCTCAGCAGCATAAACATAAGACAGAGACTTTTTAGCTTCTGCTGTCTTGGCTTGATTGGTTTGCTTTTGGTAGCTCTTAATTCCCACAACAGATAAAGTGCCGACAATGCCCACAGTGGTTAAAAGCTCGGTTAAGCTAAAAGCTTTATTATGTTTTAAAAAAGACATCCCCTATAACTATATCTTAAAAACTTAGATTCAGACAATCTTTTTAATATTTTTTTCTCTATGATTTTTCATCCTCCGTATCAAAAGCCAGCTGTTGCAGGGCCTTTTTCTGGCGAAATTTAGTCAAATGAGATTTTTTAATGCGAGAAACGGAGTAAATCGCTTGAATTTTTTCAAAAGGCAAAACTTTTTGATTAAATTTTTTAACCAATAGAAAAATTTTTAGGAAGTCAAAGCCATTTGTAATTAAAACCAGCTTTTTTCCTCTTCTCCGGTCGGGAACAGCTAATAAATAAACCTCTTTTTTAAGGTTTTGAGCCAGCTTTTCTAAAAGAAAGGAAAGCTTTTTAAAATCCACCCTTTCCCCTAAAATTTTAATTTCCTCTTCCCTTCGCCCTAGAAAAACAAGCTGCCTGTTCTTAAAAAGCGTCCGATCGGGCAATTTAAAAAAGCCCTTGCTGTCTAGGGCGGGAATGAGTTGCTTTTTCTCTACATCAAAATAAGCGGTTAAAAGACAAGCGCTCTTGACTCGGGCCGGTTTATTTTTAACCAGCGCATGGTTTAAAAGCCCCATTTTTGGATAAGATTGCTTATTTAGAGAGCTTAAAGGAGAGCAGGCGATTTGAGAGCTGGTTTCTGTCAAACCATAAGAAATCAAAACCGGCCAGCCCAACTCTCTGGCCTGCCTATAAAGGAAAGGCGAAAGAGAATCCCCCCCAATGATAAGAGCTCTTAAGCTTTTTGGAGATCTGATCTTTTGCGCTGTTAAATCATAAAGCTGAGAGGGGACTAAAGAGCAAAGACTCACTTTTTTTTCTGATAACTCTTTTTTAAAGCTTTTAGGATTCCATGAGTTTGAGCTTTTTATAACAGAAAAGCCTGCGCAAAACTGGCGGGCTAAAATAGATAAACCCGCGACATGAAATAAAGGCAGACCAATCAGCCAGACATCTTTTTCTTTAACTTGAAGGTGTTTATTCACCGCCTGAGCCGATTCTAAAAAAGCCTGTTTTGAAAGAAGGCAAATTTTCCCATAATTAGAAGTGAAAAGATAAATATGAGACTTAAAGCAAGGAAGCTGTTTGGCGAGTTTTTTCAAATTGTGGGATTCGGGATGTCTGGGATTAAAGAAATAGTGGCTCTTAGAGCTTTCCCAATCCACACGATTGTTATTTATTAAAAGCTTCATTTGTCTTGTAGCCTGTCTTTATATTTAATAGTTTCTGTGTTTTTCATGGGCGAGCCCTGGAACACTCTGTTTTTTGAAAAGAGGATTTTTATACGAATCCGGTTTAAAAATAAAATGAGACCCGTTCTTCAGAAGATGGAGCTCCCGCGAAATAGGGCTTTGTAAAAACCTATCCTCATGGAAATAAGGGCAATCTCCAAAATAGACTTCAAAACTCAAACCCAATCGGCAGATAAAGCGCATCACAGCCACTGTTTCCAATTCTCATTTTTTAAAGCTCTTGTAAAGCCAAAACCAAAGCCTATAGGAGCTGTAAAAGAATCCCCTTTGGATTTCACTTCATAGCCTTTGACTGTTTCTAACTGAAAATTGAGAAAAGCCCCTGTTTCAAAAAAACGAGGGTAATATTTATAAAAAAGCCCCGCCCAAAAGGCAGAGCTTGCCTGTCCTAAAGGATGATCAAAACTATGTGTGAAAATAACTCTTTTCCAACGGGGCCATTGTCTCACTAAAGCTTTAAAAGAATCTCTGGAGCTTTTTATAATCTTTATTCTAGCCGAGGGAAAAACACTCCAATCTTCAGCTAAAAAAGCAGAGTCAATAGGTTTTTTAGGATCCTCAATAAAATCAATACGATCTTTTAAGAAAGACAAAGAAGACTCCCACTCCTGCCAGCCGTTTTGGTTTAAATCAAATCGCCATTTCACCTTTTTTAACAGCTGACTTAACTCTTTTAATATCTTAATTTGCTCCAAGATTTTATAGGGTTTCAGTTTTACTTTTATGATTTGAAAGGCAAGAATATTTTTTGAAAATTTAAATTCCAGCAGGTTTTCAATTAAAAAGTGGCTGGAGGGGATTTTTAAAGAAAAAAATAAATTTCTCTTTTCCCTTCTGGCTTTAGCGTCTATAAAAGCCTGCTGTTTGGCGATTAAAAAACGCCGGCTGAATTTTCCCGCTTGAATATCTTTTAACTGCTCTTCCAAAGTTTTTTCACCATAGAGAGGCCAAGGCAAAAAGTCACTATAGCCTCTTAATCCCGATCCAAAATCAAAAAGCAAAAGACAGCCATTTAAACCAGCTTTTTGAGAGTTTTTAAATTTCAACTGATATTTAGAAATAAATAACTTAAAGCTCTCAAAAGGTTTAAAAAAAATCATGGCTTTTAAATACTTAATATATCATACATATATAATTTTGTGATTATAGTATTTACAAGAAAATCAGCTCTGTCATTCAAAAGTCTAAAACAGCAAACCCGCAGTCCAAGCGCAACCAAACAAAATATAACAAAGAGAGCAAAAAGCTAAATAGAAATTGTATTTTTGCGAAGGAGGATTTTTACAAATCAAATAAATCAGCCAAACAGATAAAGGCAGAACAAAAAAAGAAAAAGCCCCAGACTTAAAGCCCAGCCCCAGCCAGTAAAAACAAAGAAGGTAAATAAAAGCCTGTCCCATTATAAGAAGAAATAGAGAATGAGTCCTCCCATAAAGAGTGACAATATGTCTTCGGCCTCTCTTTTTATCCTCTTCCTCATCCCTTAAATGATTGATTAAAAGCAAGCTTAAAGCCCATAAACCGCATTGCAGGCTTAAGTAAATCAAAGAGCTGTTTATTGTTAAAGCTTGCAAATAATAAACTCCAAAAACTATAAAAAAACCAAAAAACAAAACCACAGCCATTTCTGAAAGACCCAATTTTAAAAGAGAATAGGGAGAGCCTGTGTAAAAATAAGTAAAACAAAGAGAGACCATTCCAGCTAATAAAATAAGAATCCCTCCTTGAATGACAAGAGGAATAGCAAATAAAACAGCCAGAAAACAAGAGAAGAAAGCCATAAAACGAACTTGAGAAAAAGAGAGCGCGCCGGAACCCACCAAACGAAGAGGCCCCCTGCGATGAGAATCATCTAAGCCCTGCCTTCCGTCTAAGGCGTCATTAAATAAATTAACAGCAATCTGAAGGAATAAAATAGAAAGCGCGGAAAAATAGAAAAGGCTTTTGTCAAAAAAACCCTGTTTAAAAGCCAAAGCGCTGGACATAATGAGAGGAACAAGGCTGGCCGGCCATGTTTTTATTCGGGAGCCTAAGATGAAATAATATAAAAATCTCATAAAAGACAGTCTTGGCTTGAGTTCTGAAAGGCTATCCAAACTCCTCTCTCTCTTCCTTTTGTAACCAGCTTTTTCAAAGAGAAATGCAAAAATAATTTCCAGAAGAAACGGCAGAATAGCCAAAAGAAAGATAGAAAATAAAAAACTGCCTCTCACAATAGAAACTCACTAAGGCCAGCGGGGAAAAGAGGAAAAATCCGCTTTCCTTTTTTCTAAAAAGGCTTTTTTCCCCTCTTCCGCTTCCTCTGTTAAATAATACAAAAGGGTCGCTTGAGCGGAGAAATCCAATAAGCCCATTTGTCCATCACAGTCGGCGTTGAGAGCCATTTTTAAGCATCTTAAAGCCATAGGCGAGTGTTTTAAAATTTCTTTAGCCCATTTGAGAGTCTCTTTTTCTAAGTTTTTTAAAGGAACCACTTTATTCACTAAGCCCATAGCTAAAGCTGACTTAGCTGAATATTGCCGACAGAGAAACCAAATCTCCCGAGCCTTTTTTTGTCCCACAATCCGCGACAAATAAGAGCTTCCCAATCCTCCGTCAAAAGACCCCACTTTAGGGCCCGACTGACCAAATATCGCATTGGCGCTGGCAATTGTGAGATCACAAACCACATGAAGCACATGCCCGCCCCCAATGGCATAGCCAGCCACACTGGCTATCACCGGCTTAGGCAAAGAGCGAATTTGCTTTTGCACATCCAGAATATTTAAGCGAGGCAAGTCTTTAGAATCTTTATATCCTCCTTTGGCTCTCACACTTTGATCCCCTCCAGAGCAAAAAGCCTTATCTCCCTTGCCTCTTAAAATCACAACTCCTATTTTTGTATCCTCTCGGCAAATCTCAAAAGCAGACTTCATCTCTTCCACAGTGAGGGGGCGAAAAGCGTTGCGAACCTGAGGACGGCTGATTGTAATTCGGGCTATCCCCTCCGAGCTTTTCTCAAACTCAATATCCTGATATTTTTTAATCTTTTTCCACTGGCTTTTCATTTTGATTGCTCTTTTTATCTTGTTTTTTGCTTTGAAAATCTTTTGTCTCCAATGAGAAAAGACAGGGCACTTTTCTAGGAAAAAAATTCTGCTCCTTTAGAGAGCTTTTTTCAAACAAATCAGCTAAGTCTTGGCTGGTTAGCTGAGACACTGGCAGTTTCAAGACAGCCTCCTATAAGTGATAGTGATACTTTAAGACACTCAGCCCAAACAGGCAAGCGGTTTCCACTTTTAAAATTTGCTCTCCCATTGTAAAATAAAAAGCTTGGGAGCTTTGAGTGAATTTTTCTATCTCCTCTAAAGAAAAACCCCCTTCACTTCCTATAAACAGCCAAATAGCGGAGGGATTTTTATGCGCTTTAAGAATTTCCGCTAAGTGAGGAGAGCTGGTGTTTCCCTCATAGGCTATTAAAGCCAGATCCTCTTTGGGAACGCAAATATCAAAGAGAGGAATAAGGGGTTGAATGTTGAGGCGATCCGTTCGGCCAGATAAAGCCAAGCTATGATCCCTTATTTTATTCCATCTTTTTTGCCGTGAGGATGTCAGTTTAGAGCTGTCTTTAAAAAAACTAAATTCAGAAATAAAGGGCTGAATCTCTTTCACCCCCAGCTCCACAGCTTTTTCTATCAGGTTTTCCATTTTAGAAAGGCGGGGCAGAGAAAAAGCCAAATGCAAATAAGGTTTTTTTAAAGGAGAAACAGGATAAGTCTGAACAATATCCGCCACAGCCCTAGAAGAAGACACAAAGCTCAAAACCACTTGATATTTTTGAAGGCCTTCACAAAAAAGCTCAAACGACTCTCCTTTTTTTATTTTAGCGACATGGCAGACATGATGATAGAGAGAATCTTTTATTAAAAATTGAGAGCCTTGCAAACAAGCTCTGTCAATCCAAAAACGCATATTTGTTTTATACCGATCTTGTTCCATTTTTTCAACAGGTGATAAATTAAGCTTTTTTTCACATTACAGCTTTTTGTAGAGCTTAAAGCCTCTATAAAAAGCTGTAATGTGAAAAAAAGCTTATATGGCTAGCATAAACGGATTTACCAAATATGAATGGCCAAAATGTAGAGAAATAGCAGATGTAAGATAAAGCAAGTCTGATTATTTGATCTAAATGAAGAAGATTATTTTCTAAAGTTATTGGCTGGTCTATTTAGCCCGCAACGGGAAAAAGACTACAAAGAGTATTTGGAAAGAATTTATTTATTAAGAAAAACAGAAGAATATAAGAGAGCCAGCCTTTTTATGTTCTTAGCTCCAGTTAAATAATTTGCCGGCTAATTTATTCCCGACTTACACTTTAGGGCTTTTTTAACCAAATCATCAAATAGAGATTATTCTAAAAAAATTGACATAATCCTACATTAGCTGTAATTTTTTAAAAATTATGGTGACTTTTATTCAAGCCAAAAGAAAGAGTTATTGATCTATGATAGATGTAAATGAATTTTATACTAAAAAATTACAGGTTTTAAATTCTGTATTTGTTCCTTCTGCTCCTATAGAAGTTAAAGATATTTTTTCAGGCAGAAATAAACAAATTCAATCTTGTTTGGATGCTTTATTTCAAAAAGGAAGGCATGTTGTTCTATATGGTGATAGAGGTATTGGTAAAACTTCATTTGCAAATATAATCAAATTAATCCTTTTACATGATCATTGTGTTGTAAAATTAAATTGCGATTCTCAAGATACATTTGAATCTCTTTGGAAAAAAGTTTTTAATCGGATATTTGTTACATATAGACAAAAACAGCAACCAATTGGACTCAGCTCAAAAGAACATAATGTTGATGAAAGGATTTCTTTATCATCTCTGGTTATGGAAAATGGCGAACTCAAGTTAAACTTCCTGGAAAATGGTTTAAAACTTGCTCCAGAAAAGTTAATAGTTATCTTTGATGAATTTGATCGTTTAGGAGAGTCTTTTAATCAAATGCAATTTGTGGATCAGATAAAAAATATTTCTGATAACTATTCTGGAATTACATTGGTTTTTGTTGGTGTAGCTGAAAATGTTAATAACTTGATTGGAAAACACCCTTCTATTGAACGCAATCTAAAACAGATACATTTACCAGCTATGACATATGAAGAATTGAAAAATATATGTATAACAGGGCTTCAAAAAGCAGAAATGAAAATGGAAGATGATGTAATTGAACAGATTGTTAAATTTTCCTGTGGTTTTCCTCATTTTGTTCATCTTTTATGTTTTAATTCATGTAAGTCTGCTGTATTTGAACAAAAAGAAGAAGTAGATAAACGACACCTTAACTTAGCTGTTCAACAGTCAGTCGATGAAACAAGTGAAAGTCTTAGAGAAGCATATCAGAAAGCGACTTTAGCTACTAAAGACAATATTTTCCCTCAGGTGCTATGGGCTTGTAGCAGAGTTCCTGAAGATGAGAATGGCACATTTCAAGCTAATGACCTAGTAGGTATTTTATCTGACATTTTGGAAAAGCAAATACAAATACAAGGATTTTCCTATCATTTAGGAAAGCTGTGTTCAAAAGAAAGAGGAAATATTTTAGTCAGTGTTGGTCCTTCAAATAGAAAACGATATAAGTTCAAAGTGCCTTTAATGAAAGCCTTTGTTAAATTAAAAAGTTTTGATAAGAAATAACACCTTTGTTACAACTAAAAACTTTTTAGATTCTTAAAGCTTTTTCGGGTTTCTGTCGGGATTTCTACC
>JAPPIY010000135.1:2236-8916 GCA_026914095.1 Oligoflexia bacterium | reverse complement strand
TCGGGTTCCGCCTCGTGAGGACGCTGTAACCCCTTATACCTTTACCCCTTTACCCCTTGTCTGCCCAGCTGAGAAGCTGGGCAACTCTTGCCTGCCAGTGAGCGGGCGAAAGCGATAGCTCGCCCGCTCACTGGCCCCGCAATTAAGTCCCCGCCTTTTGTATTTGTGTCCATTTTAAAGAGCTGATTAGTTTTTAAGTAATCTGCAAATTATTAGACCAAGACCAATCCAAGTAAAAAAAATAAAAATAGGATTCAAAAAAACTTTTTTTGTATAGACTTTTAATGGATTTGCAGTATCATACTATTAGTAGTGAAGGAGATGGCATGCTGGCGGTTCGGGGAATTTTGAGTCTTACAATCAACAATCAACAATCAACAATCAACAATCAACAATCAACAATCAACAAAGGTAATTTGCGCGCTAGGCGAATACTCAAAATAAAGGAATTTTCTATTCAAACTAAAGAACAAATAAAGGCTCCATGAGAAACTTAGGGCTTTTGATTTTCTTTTGTTTTGCCAACAAGGCCAGAGCAAAAGCCAGATCTTTTGTAAAGGAAAGATCAAAATCCTTTTGCCAGACCCCGCGAATGTCATTGGCTCTAAATATGGAGGGAGAGAACATTTTTTGATTAGACCCATTTTATTTAAAAAAGCCTGTTTTATTATTCCTGCTTTAGCTATTTTCTTTAAACTGTTGTAAAAAAGTCTTGTTTTAATTTTTATCTTGCTTGGGGAGGCTGTATTCAGCAAAATAAAAGATAGGAGGGCTTTTAATCAAATCCCTTGCGCAAAAAGGAGGTGAATCATGGACTCTTTAAATCCAAAAGCTTGGCAAAAGAGCTTGGAAAGCTCAACTCAAATCCTTTGGGAAAAACTGGTGGAATATATTCCAAATGTTTTAGGAACTCTTATTTTGCTGGTGGCGGGCTATTTCATTTCAAAACTGCTGGCTAAGATATCCATAAAGATTTTAAGAACGGTTGGAATAGATAAAGTCAGTGAAAAGATAGGCCTTCATAAGACTCTTGAGAAGCTTGGCGTTCAGTTAAAATCTTCAGATCTTTTCGGAAGAATTTTCTTTTGGTTGATAATGCTGGTTTTTATCATTTCCGCTTCAGAGGCTCTTCACTTGAATAAAATTACAGAGACTATAGACGCTTTTGTGCGTTACTTACCCAATATCATAGGGGCGGGATTGATCTTTATTTTAGGTCTTATGGCGGTTCAATTTTTAAAAAACATTGTTGAAGATTTCAGTCAAAAAGCGGGTTTGGAGTATGGCAAGATTTTGGCCAGTGTGATTCATTTTGTTGCGGTTATTGTTGTTGGCGTTTTGGCTGTTGAGCAGTTGCAACTGGAAACAGAGCTTATTAAAAATATTATGGAAATTCTGCTCATCTCTGCGGGTGTTGTCCTCGCGCTGAGTTTGGGCTTAGGGACAAAAGACTTGTCTAAAAGCTGGGTCTCTGGCCTGTCTTTGAAAGAGCAAATCAAACAAGGCTCTCATTTGGAGTTTGAAAATATCAAAGGAGTTGTGAAAAAGGTTGGCGCTATAAATACTACTGTTGATTTGGATGATGGAGCTAAAGCGCATATTCCTAACAGCACATTGATAACAAATACTTTTAAATCAAAATAGAGAGACTCTTTTTGATTAGACCAGCTTTATTTAAAAAAGCTTTATTTGTGATGGAGTCGAATTAAGCGGAGGGATTCTTTGAGAGCCAGAAGAAAAGACTCATGGGAAATCTCTTTGTTGTTTAAGCCAAGCCCAGTGCCATGATCTACTCCCAGCCTTAAAAAAGGCAAACCTAAACTTTGAGCAAAGCCGGTTTGATTGTGAATCATTTTAAAGGGAATCAGCCCCTGATCATGGTAAAGCGCTATAAAAAAACTGTATTGGCTCCAATTTTTTTTAAAAAAAGCTCCATCAGGGCTGAGAGGGCCTTTCACTTCTTTTCTCTTTTTTAAAAAAGGCTTTAAAATGTTTTCTTCTTCTGAGCCTAAAAGCCCTTGCTCGCCGGCATGAGGGTTTAAGCCTAAGAGTCCCAGAGGCTTTTTTTGCAGGGAAGGGGACAGTATTTTCCGGCTCAAAAGGGCTTGTTTTAAAAGGCTTGAGAGCTTTTGTTGATCTATCTTTATTTTTTTAAAGGGAATGTGATCGGTTAAAAGAATCACATTAAAGAACAGGCCTCTAAAACACATAAAAACCTCTTCCGTTTGAGAGAGTTTTTTTAAAAGATCCGTTTGTCCCACCACTTTATGTTTTTTTAATTGGTTTTTATTGACGGGGCCTGTAACAAGAGCGGAAACTTCTTGGTTTAGAGCGCTTCTGCCGGCCTCTAAAAGCCAGTCTCCGGGCCCTCCTTTGCTTTTGATTTGCAATAAATGATTTTCTTTAAAGTCGCTGGCAAAGGCTTGAGCGGAATTGGAGAAAGCAAGAGTCTTAAAAGCGGGGATTTTAAAAGTGTCTGCCTGTCGGCGCGTCCAAATTAAAAATTGAAAGCTCTTTTTAGGGCCTAATATTTTCAAAGCCTTTTTTGTAATAAAAAGCCCCACTCCTTTGGGATCTCCTGTTGTTAAAGCGATGCGGTTTTTTAAAGGAAAATTTTTATAAAAAACTGGCTTTTTTGCTCTTCTATCCATCGCCTCAGCTCTTGTTTTAGTTTTTTCTCAAAGATCTGCTTTTCAATTTGATCTTTTTTTATTTTTTCTTTAGGGCTAATGAAAGGAGCTTTCCATTTTAGCTGCAAGAGGTAATAGGTATTTTCAGAGAATAAAAGAGGTGAAAACTGTGACACAGAAAGTTTATCCAGCTCCTTTTTAAACATTTTTCTAATCTGGTCTTCTTTTAATTGGGATTTTTTGTATTCTAAATTTAAACTTTGAGAAAGCTCCTCTAAACTTTTAAGCGGGTTTTCCCGCTGGGCTTTTAAAACTTGGTTTTTCTTATTTTCTGGAAAGGAAAGCGCAGTAAATTCATATTCAAAAACTTTAAACAGGGGCTTTTTGTATTTTGTAAAATGATAGCTTTCAATGTCTTGATCGGAGACAGTTATTTTAGAGAGGACAACTTGGCTTAAGAGCCTGTCAATTTGTGAATTTTCATTTAAGCTTTTTTTGAGGGACTCTAAAGTTAAACCAACTCTTTTTAATTTTTTGGAAAATCGCGTTTTTGACAAAGCCCCTTGTAAAGATTTTAATTCTTTATTCAGCCTTGTTTCATCTAGGGGAAATTTTTGTTGTTGAGCCATTTGAGAGAGCAGGCGGGTTTCTATCATAAAGCTCAGCCGGTCCTTTTCATTTTTGAGGAGTTGAGAAGGGCTGTAAAGAGTTTTAAGGAGAAGAGAGGAAGGGACTAAGTTTTGTTTCAATTGGAGTTTAAAATTATTGAGATCAATCTGGGAGATCACTTCCTCCCCTACTTGCGCTTTCAGGCTTTCCACTAAGCGAGCTTGGAGGTTAGGGCTTAGAAAAACTAAAAAGACAAAAGCCACTTTCACAATACATTCCTTTTATATTGAATTTTGATTTGATCCAAGAGCTTTTTATCTTTAAAAAAGGGGGTTTTTAAGGACTCTTCCTTCAGCCAGTTTTTCAATTGCAGGGGAAGGCTTTGTTTTTTTAGAATTTTTAGGACTTCCTTTTGAGATTCGGAAAAAGATTTTTGCCGATCAGCTTTTTTCCCAGTCCTTAAAAAAATATGCCAGCCATAAGGGCTTTTTAACACAGAGCTTAAGCTTTTTTCTTCTTCAAAGCAGGCTTTGTCAAACAAGGCCCACAGGCCTTTTTTTACCCAGCCCGGGTTTTCTTTTAGGGAGTAAATCTTGTTTAAAGCTGAAAAGGATTCTCCGTCTTTTATTCTGCTGTGAAGGGATTGAGCCAGCTTTTTATTGCCAACTAAAATTTGCTGGAGCTGGCATTGAGCAGGCTCTATAAATTGGGCTTTGTTTTTTGTATAAAAGGATTTTTGTTGGCTGATGGAGGGATCAGGAGTTTTTTTTTCAAGCTCCTTCAGTAAAGCCTGCTTTAGATTTGTATAAAGCTTGAAAACTTTTAAAGCCTTTAGCTTTTTTTTATTTTTGGCGAACAAAAGCCTTTCTTCTTTTGCTAAAAGAGTTTTGCTGAGAAAAATGCTATTTTTTTCTGCCCAATTTTTTAGAAGAGAGTAAAAGACAATCTCTTTTAAAATTTCCTCTTTGATATTGCTCTTGTTTTCTTGAAAGCTGGGAAGTCTCAGCTCCATATAATCTTGGACTTCTTGAAAGCTGGGAAGTCTCAGCTCCATATAATCTTGGACTTCTTGAAAGCTCCAAACTTGAGATCCAATTTTAATGACTGGGGTTTTTTCTTGTGTTTTTAGGCAGGAAAAAAGGAAAAAACCGCTAAAAAGACAGAGTTTAAAGGGTTTTGACAAGGCCTTTATTGACAAAATTTATTTTGAAATCTTTTTTTAAAGAATCAAAATAGGAATTAAAAATTTTTGTTCTTCTCTTGTTAAAATAATTTGCTTTTATAGCTACTTGGTTGGCCTCGGCAAAAGGGACTTTTCTGTTTAGTTTCACAATGACATAGCCTGTGGGGATTCTTAAGGGCCGGCTGATACTGCCGTTTTTCATTGCTTTTAAGTGAGAATAGACAGGAGGGGGGATTTCTCCCTGAGATCGGTTGATTCCCAAAACCCCATTGCTTTTGTCATCTGAGTAAAGAGCTACAAGCTCTACAAAAGGCTTTTCAGATTTGATAATGCGGGCATAAATTTTATCGGCTCTGTTTTTAGCCTCTTGAATTTGGCTTTTGCTGGGTCCCACAGGATGAAAAGCGCTGATAAAGAAAATGTTAAACTCAGGCTCTTTGGCATACAATCGCTCCAAGGCTTTTTGGGAGAGCCGGCTGGCGCTCTTATCTAAAGCTTTGCTTTGTTTTTTTAGCTTTAACTCAGCCAAGGCTTTATAAAGCTCTTGATGAAAGGCCTGTCTTAAATAGGGATTCACTATACTGCTGTCAATATTAGGGCTTTTGACAAGAGAGGCTGTGTTTAAGCCCACTTCAACCCCCATTTTAAAACGCAGATAGTCATTAAAAAAAGTTTCTGGGCTGGGAGCTAAAAAAGTAGATCTTCTTATAATTTTGTAAGCCTTTTTCAGCTCATCTAAGCGGAGGCTCTTTTTGACCGGCTTTTTTGCCTTAAGATAAGTGTATTCAACAATCACTTTTGCCTGAACAAAAGGAGAGAAAAAAATTAAAAATGCAAATAAAAGCTTCATATTAAGCCTCCTGTTTTTCATAAGCTAACATACAATAAAGCTAGAATCAAACTTAAAGTCTCTTTCCGCTAAAAAGCCACAATCAAAGGCTTAGCAGAAAGGCCGAGCGGCTTTTTAGCGCCCAGCCCCTAAGCCTAATAGCTTTTAAATCCGCCGAAATCTCTCTTTATTCAACAGCTCCATAAGATTTAAGCAGTTTCGCGATCTCTGGCCGGTTCTCCTTTAAAGCTATCCCCAAAGCTGTTCTGTTGGAGGAGTTTCTAGCATTGACATCTGCGCCTTTCTCTAGGAGAAGTCTCACGGCCTGTTTTGTGGAGGCTATCATTAAAGCCGTCTCCTTGTATTTATCGCTTTTAGCGTTGATATCAGCCGAATGCTTTAGAAGCAACTTCATGGCTTCTATGTGTCCTTTATATGAAGCCCACATTAAAGCGGTTCCGTCAAAGCTGTTTTTACTTTTAGCATTGGGATCAGCCCCTTTCTTTAAGAGCAGTTCTATGGCCTCTATGTATCCTTGATATGAAGCTATAATCAAGGCTGTCCAGCCATTCTCATCAAATATAACAGCATTAAGATCTATATCTTTTTCTAGAATCCGTTTTATGTTTTCTGTATCTTCTAAATATATAGCTATTTTCAATTCTTCTTTATAATTGCTTGGGGCTTCTTCTCTTTTTGGAAAAGCTTCTGGTTTATTTAGTGTGGCAGGAGGGTCAGCGCCGTTTTTGTTACCTGTGCAATTTGCCAGAAGAAACAGAAAGCTTGTTGTAATAATCCAATATTTTTTCATAGGTCTTCTTTCTTTTTAAAAGTATTCTGTATGAAAGACACACAAAGCTTACTTATAAATTAAATCTTAACTCTCAAAAAGGCAAGTTGTAACCACTTTTAGGGTGTGTCCTCATAAGCACAGATTAAAGTCTGGCTAAAATCATTTAAAAAATGCAAAAAGAGTCTAAATGTGACTTTTTCTGATTTCATATTAATGAATAACGGTAAATTGTCATAGCGAACGGGACTGTTGCAGACATTTTGGGGCTAAAAACAGTTGAAAATGGGGTTTTAAATGGGTTTTTAGGTCTAGCCTTTGAGGACAGGCCCTAGTCAAGTGGAGTCAACAGTTTGGTCTGTCTTCATCTTGAAAAAGATGGAAAAATAAGTTTGGATTTGACCACAATGCGACAGAAAGGTTCGCTTTATGACAACATATATCTTGTCTAGCGCTTTCAAAAAGCACATAAGATTTTTGAATGGTCGCTTTGTGGCAAACCGCATGTCTAAAATTTTTCCATCTTTTTTGCAAGATTTTGAATGACGGAGCCTCTTTTCTGCAGATATTTTTCCTTTAAAATCATAAGTAAATTCAAGCAATTATGACTTTTTCAGCGCCGACCAAATAGGGAGGCTT
>JAPPIY010000135.1:0-2226 GCA_026914095.1 Oligoflexia bacterium | reverse complement strand
CCCAACACAAAAGCCTTTAAAACTTATGGAGGCTTTAATAGAAAAACCTTCCAAAGAGAAAAGCGCCAAATAAACTAAAAAACATTAACAGAATCAAAACAAACTTAGCCAGCCCCGGCAAAAAAAGAGGCTCTTGTTTTTCCTCTGAATTTAACATAAGGCTAATGGGTTTGATGTAATAGTAAAGGCCAATGGCTGAGCCGGCAAAAGCCCAAAACAAAAGCCACCAACTTCCGCTGGAAATCAGGCTTTGAAAAATCCCCACTTTTGCAAAAAATCCAAAAGTGGGGGGCATTCCCGCCAGCCCCAGTAAAAATAAAGAAAAGGCAAAAGCTAAAAGAGGGTTTCTCTTAAAAAGAGATTGGCTGTCTTTTAACTCGGTTTGCGAGCTTTGTTTTTCCAAGCACTGCGCAGCAGTAAGAAGGCCTCCCGTTAAGAAAATATAAGCTAACAGATAATAAAACAAAATGGAAAAATCTTTAGACGAGGAGGTGACATTTAAAATTCCAAACAGAGCCATCATCAAGTAGCCGGAATGAGCCAAACTGGAAAAAGCCACCAGCCGCTTCCATTTCTGCTGATTTAAAGCCATAATATTTCCAAACAAAACCGTTAAAACACTGGCTGTGGCTAAGCCCGTGAGAAAAACGAAACCATGCTCTGATTTTTCAAAAAAAGGCAGAGCGAAAAGCTTTCCTAAAAACAAAACCACAGAGCTTTTAATTCCTGTAGCCATAAAAAGAGTGAGGGGGGTTAAAGCTCCCTGATACACATCCGCCAGCCAAAACTGAAAGGGAAATAAAGCCACTTTGAAAAACAGGCTGGCAAAGATGAGGCAAAAGCCTAGAAAGAAAAAACGATTGTACACAAAGCTCTCATTTTGCTCTGTGAAAAACTGGTTAAGCTCCAAAGTTCCTGTCGCGCCAAACAAAAAAGACAGCCCATAGAGAAAAACAACGGAAGAGAGAGCGCTTAACACGAAGTATTTAATGGCTGACTCCAAGCACAAAAGCTCTTTTCGGCTCATGGCTAGGTTAATATATAAAATCAGAGAAGCGGTTTCTATGCCGATAAAAGCTGTCATCAGATCCTGCGCCAGACAAAAAACATAGAGAGCTAAAACCCCTTGGGAAAAGAAAAACAAAATCTCTGTAAGATGCCTCTTATCCAGCCAGGAGTTGAGATAAATAAGAGCCAAACTGATAAGGGCGGATAAGCCAACTAAAACACAGCTGGCGCTGGAGTAAGCGTCAAAGTGAAGAGAAAAAGCCTCTTTATTATTAAAGCCGAAAACAAAAAATAAAGCTAAAGAGGTTAAAAGGTTTAAAGCGTAAATAAAACAAACAACCTCTCGTTTAAGCTCTTTGTTGTTGTTTAAAAGCTTGGCCGTAAGGGGAATAAAGGCCATGACAGACAAAGACCATAAGGGAGACAGCAGTAAAACTTGTTTTAGAATAGAGCTCATAAAGGCCTTTCATTTTTGGCTGGGGGATTCTTTAAATGATTTGAGCTTAAGTTTTTTAAAGCCGGGTTAAGTTTCTCTGGGCTTTCTTGTTTGTCCAGAGTCAAAAAGTAGTTGTATTGATTTTTGCTCAAATGCTCCAAAGAGGCTTTTGAATATTTAAAAAAGAAATTAGGAAACAGCCCCATAGCGAAGACCAAAAAAACCAAAGGGCTTAAATAGACAAGCTCTCTAAAGCTTAAATCCTTTTGTTTTTTAGATAGCTGGCTCTCTTTAAGAAAAAATATTTTTTGAAAAGCGGTTAGCATGTAGATGGCGGTTAAAACAACTCCCGATAGGGCGAAGTAAATCCAAAATTTTTTAGAGAAAAAAGCGCCCAACAAAACTAAAAACTCGGAAACAAAACCTGCTGTTAAAGGAAAAGCTATAGAGGATAAGCTGATAATGAAAAAAACAATAGCAAAAAGAGGCATGCTTTTTGCAAGGCCTCCATATAAGCTCATATCGCGGGTTTTTGCCCTTTGATAGATTAGCCCCGCCATTAAGAATAAGCCGGCGGAGGAGATAGCATGAGTGAGAGTCTGATAAAAAGCCCCTTGCAGGCCATAAAGGTTGAAGGAAAAAAGCCCAATTAAAACATAAGCCATGTGAGCGACAGAAGAGTAAGCAATTAGTTTTTTTAGATCGGTTTGGGCAAAGGCCATTAAGGAAGAGTAAATAAGGGATAGGCAGGCTAAAAACAATAACAAAGGGGCGTAAAAGTG
>JAPPIY010000333.1:2272-9002 GCA_026914095.1 Oligoflexia bacterium | reverse complement strand
TCTCAAATGAATGATATTTGTGAGAGGATTCAAAAATGATTCTGTCAGCGAATTACTGAACACTTACAGTTTTCTCGATCGGGAGAGGAAGTTTCTATTTTAGCGCCTTCAGATGACTGGATCACCTCTGCGGACAAAAAGGAGGAGTAGATGAGAGCTACCGTTTTTCTGCGGATAAGAGTTTAAGGGGGAATTGAAAAGAGTTTTTCCGTCTTGTTCTGAGGAGAAAAGACGGAGGCTTTGAATTAGATTCCTGCTTTCGCAGGAATGACTGTCTTTACAACTATTGTTGCGGAAATGACGAGAAATCGGGAAAAATCAAAAACCAGACTCCCACCCTCGTTTCCACGAGGACAGGCTCCCCGCTTTCGCGAGGACAAGCTGAGCGGGAGTGACGGAAGAGAGGAAAATTCAATTCTTGCGATTTTTTTCTTCTCACAGAATTAAAATAATGGTATTATAATATTTTTCAGAATCGGCGGATAGCATGACAAAGCATTCAAAAACTCAAACAGATAAAAGCAGTCCAAAGCGGGTGATCGCCAGTCGTAAATTTTTTTCAAAAAAAGAAGATGGCATTTCTGTCTTTGGAGCCAGAGAGCACAATTTAAAAAATATCAATGTTTTTATCCCCCGAAACAAAATCACTCTGATTACAGGATTAAGCGGAAGCGGAAAATCCACTTTAGCCTTTGACACTCTCTATGGAGAGGGCCAAAGGCGGTATTTAGAAAGTTTATCTGTTTATGCCAGATATTTTATTGATCAAATGAAGAAACCTAAAGTGGATTTGATTCAAGGGCTTTCCCCCAGCATTGCTATCAACCAAAAAACCATTTCTTTTAATCCTCGCTCTACAGTGGGAACACTTACAGAAACTTATGATTTTTTAAGATTGCTTTATGCAAAAATAGCTGAAGTGAGCTGTCCCAGGCATAAAGAAACTTTAAAATCACAAAGCGCGGAGGAAATTGCGGAGGATATTTCTAAAGCGCCAAAAAATTCGACTCTTTTTATTTTAAGCCCTATAGCCAGAGGCAAAAAGGGCGAATTTGAAAAAGAGCTCAATCAATGCCTTTCTCTTGGCTTTGATAGAGCTAAAATTGACGGCCAATGGCGGGATATTGGTAAAATTCATAAACTTGAAAAAAGAAAAGATCATTATATTGATATTGTTATGGACTGCATCACTTGGAAAGAGGCTGATAACCAAATCAGAATCAATACAGCTGTTCGGCGAGCCTTAGACCTAAGCGGATCTTTTGTAAAAGCGGCAAATAATAAAGGTTTTGAAAAGACTTACTCTATGGATTTTTCCTGTCCTAAATGTGATTACAGTATTTTAGAGCTGGAGCCAAAAATGTTTAGCTTTAACAGTCCAAAAGGCGCCTGCCCCAGCTGTAATGGAACGGGTTTAATCTATGATAGAGAATATTTTGACTCAGACGATACAGCCGATGAATCAGAAAATGAACACTGCCCTGAATGTAAAGGGACGAGGCTGAGCCAAGAGGCTTTGCAAGTGAAAATTAAAAATCGCAGTATTGATCAAGTGAGCGCTATGAGCCTGGATCGGCTTGAAAAATTTATAAAATCATTAAAATATTCAGGTGTAAAAAAGCAGATTGCGGAAAAAATAAAAGCCCCTCTGTTGGAGCGGCTGTCCTTTTTACAAGAGTTGAATTTGTCCTATTTAAGCTTGGATCGCTCTCTTTCCGCTTTGTCAGGAGGAGAGGCTCAAAGAGTTCGTCTGGCGGGACAGCTTTCCTCCCCTGTGATTGGCGTTATGTATGTATTGGATGAGCCTAGCATTGGCCTGCATTCAAAAGATCACCATAGAATTTTAAAGGCCATTCAAAAAATAAGAGATAGAGGCAACACAGTGATTATTGTAGAGCATGATGAGGAAAGCATTTATAAAGCGGATAAAATTATTGATTTAGGGCCCGGCGCGGGAAAACACGGCGGTTTTTTAATAGCTGAAGGAACTATCAACGAAATTAAAAAAAATAAAAAGAGTTTAACAGGAGCTTATCTTTCTAAAAGAAAAAAAATCCCTGTGTATAAAAGCCGCTATAATAAAAGAGCCAACTTGCTCTGCTTAAAGGGATTAAGAGCCAACAACTTAAAAAACATAGATGTCAATATTCCTTTATCTTGCTTAGTGGGAGTGAGCGGTGTTTCAGGCAGTGGAAAAAGCTCTGTTGTGACAGACACCATTTACCCTTTACTGCTTAATTCTATCAATAAAACCCATCGGCCCGTGGGAGCTTATTCCCAAGCTGAAGGGGTTGAGCCTATTCAAAGAGTGATACAAATCAATCAAAAGCCAATTGGACGAACCCCTCGATCCAATCCTGTCACTTATATTGGCGTCTTCCAAATGATCCGCAACTTTTTCGCCTATTTGCCCTCAGCTAAAATAAGAGGATGGAAAGCCAGCTCTTTTAGCTTTAATGTGCCAGGGGGGCGCTGTGAAAACTGCAAGGGAGCCGGCGTTATTAAGTTGGAGATGCGGTTTTTGCCCAATGTATTCACCACTTGTGAAGTTTGCAATGGCAAAAGATACAATCCTGACATTTTAAACATCACTTATAAAAATAAAAACATCTATGATATTTTAAACATGAGTGTTGAAACCGCTGTCAATTTTTTTAAAAATCACCCTTATATTCACCACCGTTTGAATTTTCTAAAAGAAGTGGGTTTAGGTTATATCCGTTTAGGCCAAAACTCTGTCACTCTGTCAGGGGGAGAAGCGCAAAGAGTGAAGCTTTCCAGAGAGCTTGCAAAAAAAATCAATTCACACAGCTTTTATATTTTAGACGAGCCTACAACAGGACTGCATTTTGAAGATGTTAAAAAACTGATTGCTATTTTAAGACAGTTTTCGGATCAAGGACATACTGTTGTGGTCATAGAGCATCATTTGGATATTTTAAAATCCTGTGACTACTTAATAGACTTAGGCCCTAAAGGCGGAGAGGAGGGAGGATACATTGTGGCTCAAGGAACCCCTCAACAAGTGGCAAGCAACCCTAAAAGCTGGACAGGCCAGTATTTAAAAAAGTATTTATAACCTGAAAGTCCTAGTTAAACACTGTTTTTTTAAGGGGCTGGAGCTGGGTCAATTCGGATTTGTCCTGGCCTATATGTGTTGTTTGTCTTTTAGATTATCCTCTTCGCTCTGAATGGGAAAGCAATTTTGCCTTTTGTAAAGCAATTTAAGATATACTGATCCTGTTTGAATTTAAATTTTTGATCTGAGCGACTGCTTTTGACCTTTTTATAGCTTATCAGAATAAATACCAACTATTTGGCTAAGAGCTGATTTTCTAAATAATTTGACAGGTCAAAAGTAGTCGCTCAGGTTATAAATTTTCAGGTTGATTAAGCTTATTTTCCTTTCAGATAAAGATCAAAAACTCTTGAATTTTCAAACAGGATCTAGAGCTTGTCTCATAAATGTAAAAACTCGACTATCATTAAGTTTAGAGCTTAGTTTAATATTGAAAAATTTTGGGCTGTGAAAACTGGATTCTTCTACTATATTATTACACAAGCTCTAGCTCATTTTCTCTAACTAAAGACAGATATTATACCTGTTATTAGCTTTACTATTAGCCGGCTGATTTTTTTCTGTAAAAATAATCTTTGCTTTATAGAATACCAAATGACACCTTAAAAAATGTGACTTGAGCCTTTAAATATAGACAGAATCGTTTGTATTAGCTATTCTCATCAAGAAATACTTAATTAAACTATCTTGAATTTAAAAAAGGAGGTTTTATGAAAAAGATCAAAACAAATTTTTCATTCCTTTTAATTGTCATTGGCGCAGGCGCCTTAAGCGCTTGCGATTTCTTCTCTGATTCAGGCAGTGAAACAGAAACTAAAGTCATGGCGGTTGATGTGAAAGACAAAGACAGCTTGAAAGCCTTTGTCCTCTCTGCAAAAGAGCATCTGGAAAAAGATTATGAAACAGCGGTCAATGACTTCAAAACAAAAGAGGAATGGAGAAAGGGGGCCATTTATCTTTATGGAATAACCCTAGACGGCAAAAGCCTTTTTTACCCCAATGATCCAAAAATTGAAGGCACAGACCTTTTACAAAATCCAAAGGCTAAAGACGGCGCAATGAAAGCTTTAACAGCTATTAAAACAGGCGGAGGTTTTATAGAATACAAGTGGGATAATCCTGCTGTGGAAGACAATTATGATTCTCAAAAAATAAGCTATGTCACCACATTTAAAAAAGACGGTGTGGATTATATTGTAGGCTCTGGCTTTTACACAACAGAATAGCTCTAATAAAGCCCCTGCCTCTCTCTGATCCTGGCGGCTGAGATACTGATTTGAATTTTCCAGCTTTTTTTGGAGATTCCTGCTTGCACGGGAATGACTATCATCTGAGTTTTCAAACAGATTTCGTATAAAAAAGCAGGTTGAAGTAAAAGTCAGGCTGTTTTTATTGCCTACCTTCAATAAATTTGATAAAAGAAAAAGGAATTGAAATTACTGGTCGAATTTGAATTTTTCCTCTCAATGTCATTCCCGCGAAAGCGGGAATCTCCAGGTAAAAATTCAAACACAATCAGTATAAACCCCTCAGGTTTGAATTTTGAGGCCTTTTTAAGACTTCCGCTCCCCGTTTTCGCGAGGACAGGCTTTTTGGAAGTCCAGCCAAAAAACTCAAACCAGAAGAATATGAAATAAAGCTATGTCCTCTTACTTAGAGATTGTAAAAAGAAGCTACCCCCGTTTTTCAGGTGTTCATACTTTTTTTCGTTTACAGCAGGAAAAGCCGGAGCATATAAAATCTAATGCGCTGTTGTGCGGAATCCCTTTTGACGGAGGAACCACCTATCGCTCAGGGGCAAGGATGGCCCCTAGCCGCGTGAGAGAAATATCCGCTTTAGGAAGAGGCTATCATCCTCAGTGGAATCAAGATGTATTTGAGAGCCTTCAACCGGCGGATGTGGGAGATATTCCCATCAATCCTATCTCTATTGAAAAGACCTATGAATTGATAGAAAAGCATATTTTTAACTTAGCAAAAGGCAAGAAAAAGATTTTATCTGTTGGAGGAGATCACTCCATCACCCTTCCTATCTTGCGGGCACTTTCTAAAATTTATGGGCCTTTAAACTTGATTCATTTTGACGCCCATTTTGACACTTACCCGCCAGCTTATGGCGTGGAGTATCATCATGGAACTTTTGTCCGTCATGCGGTTTTAGAAAAATGTGTCAATCAAGTGTTTCAATTTGGCATCAGAGGGCCTTTTGTTGTCAAAGAGGATATAGACTTTGGCAAACAACATCAGATTCAAGTTTTTACAGTGGATGACATCAAAAGCAAAGGGATCAAAATTTTGTCTGAACTTCCAGAATTGATTAAAGGGCCTTCCTACTTAAGTTTTGATGTGGATTGTTTAGACCCTGCCTACGCTCCAGGGACAGGAACTCCTGTTATAGGGGGCTTAAGCAGTTATGAAAGCCAGCAGATTTTAAGGCATTTAAAAATTGAAAACTTAATAGGGGGGGATGTGGTGGAAGTGAATCCTTCATACGATCATGGAGATATTACAAGCTTAGCCGCGGTTTCCACTCTTTTTGAGATTTTAAACCTTATGGTTTAATTGTGATCTGGATTTCATAAAGGCAAGCTGAGCGGGAGTCGGTCTTTGTCAATAGGATTACACTGATCTTAAGTCCAGTCTATTTTTTTAAAAAAAGAACTCTTGTTATTTTTTATTATTTTTTTTAAACTTGTTTCTAAATTAACAAAACCAGGAGGGTTTATGTCATTTTTTAATAAGTTTTTCTTTTTTTCTTTTTTTGTCGCGCTTGTTTCCTGTTCTCCCAATAACAGAGAGCATAGAAGGGAAGATCAAAGAGCAAACGAGTCGTTTAGTCTTGTTTTTAGTATGTTTTCTGAAGCAATAGATGAGTATAGGGAAGTTATTGAGTTATTAACAAAAGAAAGAAATATTTATAACGAGATGATTTATCTGTCTTACAAAGTCAATAGAATGCATAATAAAATTGTAGAGAGGCAACAGCTTGGTCTTGATTCTCTTCATGAGTTAAAAAGGCAAGTGGAAGACTTAGCTGATATACTTTTAGATTCAATGGATCCAGTTCCAGAAGGAGTTTTGGATAAGCTGAGTGTCATTCAATCTGACTTAGAATTTATGGAAGATTTGATAAATGGAACAGAAAATATAAAAACAGACAAGTTTGACGCTGACGAAGATGAGGACAGATTTTATCATGTAGAAGATCCTAGCGAAGTTGAGGATCAACAGCCCCTGAAAGAGGCTCCTGAACACCAGGATATAAGTCTTGATAGTGAGGAGGAAAAGGACATTATAGCTTCAGAGGTAGAGCCAGTTGATGAAGAAGTAACTGAAGAGCCTGCCTTTGCGGAACCAGCTAGTGAAGAGGCTCCTATAGAGCCAGCCAGTGAAGAAGTGACCACTAAAAAGCCAGCCTCCACAGAACCAGCTAGTGAAGAGGCTCCTATAGAGCCAACTCCAACCAATGAAGAAGTGACTGAAGAGCCTGCCCTTGCAGAGCAGGCCAATGAGGAAGCGACTGAAGAGCCTGCCCCCGCAGAACCAGCTAATGAAGAAGAGGCGACTAAAGAGCCTGTTAATGAGGAAGTGACTGAAGAACCAGCTAATGAAGAAGAGGCGACTAAAGAGCCTGTTAATGAGGAAGTGACT
>JAPPIY010000333.1:0-2172 GCA_026914095.1 Oligoflexia bacterium | reverse complement strand
GAAGAACCAGCTGTCGCAGAGCCAGTCAATGAAGAAGTGACTGAAGAAACTGTTGAAAATTTAGAAGAAGAGTCTTAACAGATAAGTGATTTATTAAAATAGATAGGGAGCTAATTTATAATAAATTAGCTCCTAGTTCGGCGAGTTCTGAGCGCTCTCCTTTCTTTAAGCTAACATGAGCCGCAATCTCCTGGCCTTTAAATTTTTCTACGGAATAGGTTAAGCCGCTGGTAGAGGCATCTACATAGGGATTATCAATTTGATAACAATCTCCGGTTAAAACAACTTTTGTTCCCATTCCCGCTCTGGTAATAATTGTTTTTATCTCATGGGGGGTTAGATTTTGGGCTTCATCCACAATTAAATACTGTTGGGGAATGCTTCGCCCTCTAATATAAGCCAGGGGCTCAATGCTTAACAATCCTTGATCAACCAAGTCTCTAGTCAAACGAGAGGCTTTTTTTCCCATACCCATAATAAATTCCAAGCCATCAAAAACTGGCTGCATCCAAGGATTTAACTTTTGTTCAATATCTCCCGGCAAATAACCAATGTCCCTGCCCATGGGAAAAACAGGACGCGAGACTAACAGCCTTTTATAAGCTCCTTCATCCATCGTTTTATAAAGTCCAGAAGCTAAGGCCAAAAGAGTTTTTCCTGTGCCTGCTTTTCCAACGAGTGAAACAAATAAAATATTAGGATTTAACAGCGCGTCAAAAGCAAAATTCTGCTCTGGATTTCTGGCCTGCACTCTCCAAATAGGAGTTCCGTTAGAAAGTAAGGGAAGCACTTTGTTTTGTTTTTTGTCATAGCGGCCTAGAGCTTTTTGCTTGCCTGATTCCATAATCACATATTGATTAGCTAAAAATTTTTCACTTTCTGGCAGTATAAAACCTTCATTAAAAAATTGGTCCAAACGCGTTTTTTTCACTTTTAATCTGCGAACTCCTGAATACATATCTTCTATATCAGCTATTCTGTCAGGGTCATAATCTCTGCTTTTTAAGCCAAAAACATCAGACTTAACACGCAAATTAATATCCTTACTGATAATTTCTAAGGAAGAGCTGGGAAACTGCTGTTGCAGAAACAAGGCCATACCTAAAATCTGATTGTCTGCTTTTTTGCTGTCCAGCTGAGGGGCTAAATAGCTTTTGTAATCAGACAGCACATTCACATAAACATAAGAGTTTGTATCTTCTAAACGCGCCCCTTTTGTCAGAGAGCCTCTGCTTCTTAAAGTGTCCATAAAGCGGCTGAACTGTCTGGCGTTTCTGCCGTTTTCTCCCATATCTCTCTTAAAACGATCAATCTCTTCAATAACAGGCAGAGGAATATAAATATCTGTTTTACGGAAAGTTTTGACAGCCAAAGCGTCATAGAGTATCACACTGGTGTCAATAACAACCTTCTTATGACAATGTGACTTTAAAATCATCTTTTAAAGTTTAATTTAATATAAAAGAAAAGCAAAGTTAATTTCAAAATCAGACACATCCTGTTATCCAATTTCTATTTCTTTCCATATATAGTGATCAGGTGTGAGTTTTCCTGTTTTAGTTAGAGATTCCCGCCCCCGCTTTCGCGAGGGCCTGCTTTCGCGGGAAGGACGGTCAGACTGGAAAACCTAAACAGGATCACTATATAGGCTCAATTGGCCTTGAGCCTATACTTTTAATCTCATTTTACATGAGACAACCAAACTACAGACAAAGCGTCTGCAAAGGCTAAGCTGTCTGGAAAGCGCAACTTACGAATGATGAAAGAACAGCTCTCTCTCATTCTTCATTTAATGATCCGATTTTTTCAAAGAGGCTCAATATTCCCTTCCTCTTGAGCCGACTCAATCCTTTCTAGAGCTTTAGCCGAAGAATCGCGAACATACTCCTCTGGATCTTCTTTTAAAGCCGTTGTTAAAGCTAAAAGAACCTGCGGATCCTCTGAGCCAATCCTTCCCAGAGCAGAAGCCGCAGAATCGCGAACTTTCCACTCTGTGTCTTCTTTTAAAGGGTAAATACTTGATACATAGGTAACAGTTTATACTAGAGACATGGGTGACAGTTTTTATGCGAGGCATAAAGGTAAAAAAGGGGCGGGTTTTTTATACCGAAGATATAGGTTTGGTATGAGCTGAAATAGTGGACTCATGTTAAGAGGTAATTAGTGTTATTG
>JAPPIY010000004.1 GCA_026914095.1 Oligoflexia bacterium | reverse complement strand
TTCGCATGGCTTCTTTATTTATTCTGTTTTTTAGAGGCTTTTTCTATTTCTTTTTGGTTTTAATTTTATCCTTATTTATTTCCCAGAGAAATCGCTCAAAACTCTTTCATTTCCTTAGTTTGAAGATTCTTTATGCGAAGTTAAGTCTATAATTCCCGAAAATTCAAACAGGATCACTATATAATTCCTCTTAAGTGTAATAAACTCTTGAATAAAAAAATAAAACACAGTTAAATAAATATATGTTTAGAAAAAACTTTATGACACTTGTTTTTTTGTTTTTTCCTTTGACTCTTCAAGCAGAGGACAATTCAGAAAAAAAATCTGGTTACAGATATATTGTAGAAAATTATTTTTCTAAGAGAGCTAATTCAAGGAGCTATTATGATTACTCAAGGGCTTTTACGCTGTCTTCGGGGATTTCCATTTATCGAGCCAGTAAAGATAAAACTTTTAAATCCTTTTCTTCTTTTAATTTGTCTTTCACTCAAAATGTTAGGGAAATAGATTTTTTCGGTGATTTGAATTTAAAATTTTCAATATTTAATTCTCAGATGTCTAGGCAGAAAGCAACTTTATTGGAAGTGACTCCTTTTATTTCTGTTCCTGAAATTCAGACCGCTTTTCCATTTTATGTAGGTATGGGTTTTGGTTTTGGTTTTTATCCGCGTTATCTTATTCAACAGCTTCCGGCTTTTTCTGTTAATGCCCAACTCTTTTTTGGATTTAGATTCCTTGAAGTTTATCACAATCTTGGTTTTTTTACTGAATTGAATTTAAGAATCCACTATCCCTTCAGTGAGCTAACCGCCTATCTTGAAACTCTAACCCAGTTTGGTTTCATTTTTCGTTTTTAGTTAAGCGCTGTTTTTATTGGGTCAATAGCCATTTGGGGGGCGCAGGCCTCTTTTGAATTATACTAATTGTGTTTGAATTTTCCGGTACTTTGTCATTCCTATAAGAGTTCAGTCATTCCTGCGAAAGCCTGCCCTTGCGAAAGCGAGGGCGGGAATCCAACTGAAACCTGAATTTTCAAATAGGATCAGTATAAAAGAGCAAAAAATACTTGGTTTTGAAAGGGTGTGTTTAAAGTTTTTTTAAAGTAAATTTTGGATTTTTCAAGAAGTTTGAGCTATTATGCCCCTATTTCCTTGCAAATATTTTTCCTCTAAGTTAGTTTAAGGATATTGTAATAATTCTAAGATTTTTTCAGAATTAACCGTTTATGTCACGCAGGAGATCAAGAACAGCTATTTTTCAAACTCTTTACCAGAATGAGTTTCGCTCTGATTCTTCTTCCGCCCGCCCGGACAAAAATTTCTTTTTAAAAAATTTAAATGATTCAGATACAGCCTTTGTATTTAGCTATCTTAGAGGCATTAAAGAGCATAAAGCTTGTTTAGATGAAACCATAAGCCGATACGCCAAGAATTGGAAAATAGATAGAATGTCTTTGGTGGATTTGAATATTATGAGACTGGCAGTTTTTGAAATATTGTTTTGTCCTGAAGTCCCTGATAAAGTGGCTTTAAATGAAGCCTTAGAATTAGCTAAACAGTTTGGAGAAAAAAGTTCAGTCGGTTTCATCAATGGAGTTTTAGATCAAGTGATTAAAAAATAAAGTAATTAAGCCGCTCTAAGCTTTAAATCTCATTCAGGAGGAGATTCTGAGATAGGCTTTATTTGTTTATACAAGGTATGTTTTGTTCCTGCTCTTCTTTTAGGTATTTTATTATCTCCAGTACAGAGACAGGCAGAGGTTATACAAGGCTCATTGTTTGGTAATAGAGAAAAGTCTTTATTCAGTTGACCAATAGGCTTATCTTTACATCTAAATCCTCTTTTAATGTCTCCCTTTGCGTTAATGATAATACTTCTATATCCCGCGGAACATTCCCAACCCTTATAGCGATTGAAATTTAAAGCGTTTAATCTGTCACAGTTATCTAGATGGCGCGCTTTTCCAGAGGAATCAATTAACTCCACGATATGAGATTTGGAAGGTAGTATGGAGTTTCTTTTCCTCTGTTTCTTAGTTTTTTCTATGTTTGTTGTCCAATACTCCTGTTTTAGAGGAAAAGACGTTTGCATTATTTCAATCATCTCTTTAGTATAATTAGATACAATTTTATTGTTAAAATCTTCTTGGAGCTGAAGATACACATTTATAGAGTGATCATAGAAAAATTTTGCATACTCTAACAACATATCAAATTTTTGCGGAACCATAACTATAGATACTGCGCAGATAATATTGTTTTCTGCAAGAAACTTTATTTTTTCAACGAATTCATTACAATCTGCAAACTCTCTATGAAAAGACGCAGTAATTACAGTTAGATCTAAAGGAGAAACAGCTTCTGTAAATAATTTAAGCCATTTTATTTTTTGACTTAAGTTTGTTACTATATGTAAGCCTTGATGATTGCAGTTTTTTGTGTCATTAGAATAATGGCGAATCAAGTTTAGAAAATATTTTTGGAGAGTTGGCTCTCCTCCCGCAAAGGAGAAGCGAAAAGAGTGAAATCCTTTTTCTCTAGCTTTTTTTTTTATTTTATCCATAGTGTTAGTTAAAGTTTTCAAAGGAATGTAATTAGGTTTAGAGGAATGGCTATGTGGCCAACAATAGGAACAGGAATAATTACAGAAAGTTCCTAGATTCCATATACATTGGAACAAATCTGTTTGAGATAGATAACGCATTCCAACACTTTCAATGTCAGAAAAACTGAGAGGGGGGGGGATATTTTTAACTGATTTGGACTCCATAGATTTTATCATATCATAAAATTATAGAAAGAGTAAGGAAAATTATTTTTTAGATCAGAAATACTTAAAAATTTTATATTTAGATATAACAGCTTAAAGATGCTCTATTTTTTTAAAAGGAAAACTATAGCTTTGACAAAAATAAGTAAAACCAATAGTCTAAAACAATGTTTAAATCTCTTGGCGCAAATCAAAAATTTTCTTTTGGCTCTCAGTTATGGATTATGTTCTTTGAGCCTTATAGACAGCTTTTTAAAAAAATAAACTGGAGAACTCACTTTTTATTACAGCCTTTGGGTGAAGAGCCAAAACTGTTACAGCCTCTTTTGGTAGACACTTATAAAATTTTTCCTAATAGCTCTATTTTGTGTCTTCCTTTCAAAAAAGAAACATGGGTTAAAGATATTTATCAGTCTTGGAGACAATTGGACAAACCTTCCTTCCGTGTCTTTATCCCTCTAGGCTGTCAAGAGGAAGAGTTGCTTAACTTTTGGCCGGAAGCTGATAGCGCTCATAAGCTGTCTTATTATAGGACGAAGAGATGACAAAATTCAACATATCAGTTTTATCTGATGGAACGGGAGAAACCGCTTTAGCTGTTTTAAAAGCTGTTTTGGTTCAGTATGAGCATGAAGAAAGCGCGCATATTTCAAGATATAGAAATATCAGAACGAAAGAGCAAATTGAAAGTCTTTTTAAAAAAATAAATAAAAACTCTGCTGAAAAAAAACTTATAGTTTTTACTTTGATTTTACCGGAAAGCCGCAGTCTGGTTAAAAAACTTTGTCAAACATATAAAATACAGGGAATTGATTTGTTGGAGGATTTAATACAAACCTTTGATCAATCCTTAGAAAGCAAAGAGAAACAGGCGGGTATTTTAAGAGTTGTCAACGAAGATTATTTTAAACGAATTGAGGCTATGGATTTCTTTTTAAAACATGATGATGGCCAGCTCACGCGTGATTTGGATTTAGCGGATATTATTTTAGTGGGGGTGAGCCGGACCAGCAAGACCCCTCTTTCTTTATTTTTAAGCAATAAGGGCTGGAAGGTCGCCAATATTCCCTTGATTTATAATATCCCTCCGCCAGAGGAACTGCTTAAAGTGAATCAAAAAAAGATAGTGGCTTTAACTATTCAGCCCGATTATTTGTTAAAAATAAGAAAAAATCGCTTGGAAAAATTTGGATATGATCCTGCAAGGGGGCATTATGCGGGCAAGGAGCAGGTTTATAAGGAGGTAGAGGCTATACAGGCTTTTTTTCATAAACAAAAGTGGCCGGTTTTGGATGTAACCGATATAGCTTTAGAGGAAACGGCGGGAGAAATTGTTCGTATTGTCTCTAAAAGAATGAAGATCCCTGTAAAAATCGTTTGATTTCTTTTAGCTGGACAGCGAGAGGCTTTATATATTAGAAAAATTCTATTATGAAATTAGGAGTTGTGGGAGCGACAGGTCTTGTTGGCCAAAGTTTTTTAAATCTGCTGGAAAAAGAGAAGAGCTTTCAAATAGAAGAGTTAAGGCTATTTTCCAGAAGTCCTAAATTTTGTTCTTTTTTAGGAACAAAAATTCAAACTCAGCCTTTAAATCCCGACGTTTTTGAGGGTCTGGATATTTGTTTTTTTTCCGCTGGAGCGGATGTCAGTCTTAAGTGGGCGCCTCAAGCGGTTTCAAAAGGAGTGATTGTTATTGATAACTCTTCCGCTTTTCGCTCAGATTCCGACAAACTTTTGATAGTTCCTGAAGTGAATGCTCATCTTTTAAATTACAAACCGCAAATCATTTCTAATCCCAACTGCTCTACAATACAGCTGGTTGTCGCTCTTCAGCCTTTGGAAGAAGCTTTTGGTTTGGAGTCCGTTCATGTTGTGAGTTTGCAGTCTATCAGCGGGGCAGGGCAAAAGGCTTTAGAAAGTTTAAAACAGGAGAGTTTGGAGATTTTAAGTGGCAAGAAAAGCTATAAACAAGAGGATATGAGCTATGCTTTTAACTGCGTTCCTTATATTGGCAGTTTAAATGAAGATGGTTTTTGCAAAGAAGAGGTGAAAATCATGGCAGAAAGCAAGAAAATTTTAAATTTGCCTCATTTAAAAATTTCCGCTTTTACTGTTCGGGCGCCTTGTTTGAATTCTCATTCAGAGGTGGTAAGGTTTTCTTTGAAAAAAACAGCTTCTTCTAAGGCTGAGTTGATTTCCTCTTTGTCCTCCTATGTGAAAGTGCTAGATGAGCCGCCCCATGCCAGGCAGGCTGATGGCGAAAAGGAGGTTTTCGCTGGCCGTGTTCATAAAGACAGTTTTGGAGAAAACTCATGGGTAATGTGGTTGGTGGCGGACAATCTTTTAAAAGGAGCCAGCTGGAATGGCCTGCAAATTGCGCGGGAGCTTATAAAAATTAAAAATTAGTTTTATGGTTGAGGCTAGTTGTTTTTGTTAAGGAATTTAAAAAATTTTCTTCTCAAAAAGCCTTTAATTTTTCTGGAGTGTTTCATTGTTTATTCTTAAGGCTTTTTTAGAATTGATTATTTGAGCTGTTATGAAAATTCGTCTTCTTTTATCTTATAAAGGAACTGGTTTTTTCGGCTGGCAAAAGCAGAGTCGCCATCGAACGGTTCAAGGAGAGATAGAAAAAATCTTATTCCAGCTTTTAAAAAAAAAGATAAGTCTTGTTGGCTCCGGGAGAACGGATACTGGTGTTCATGCTTTAGGGCAAACAGCTCATTTTGAGCTGGCAGAGAATGATTTAAAAAATATAAATTTAAAAAAAGCGCTTAATTCCCTTCTTCCAGAAGATATTTCTGTTTTAGACTGCTGGAAGGCGCCTTTAGAGTTTCATGCGAGATTTAGCGCAAAAAAGAAAAGCTATCTTTATTTTATTTTCACGGGAGACAGCCCCCCGGTGTTATTTCGTGATTTGGTTTGGTGGAAAAAAGAAGGCTTGGATCTGAAAAAACTTCAAAAAATATCTCAATTGGTTTTAGGAGCTAAGGATTTTAAAAGCTTCCAGAGCACTGGCTCAGAGGTCAAAAGCAGTATTAGGACAATTTATCAATCTCGTTGGACTCAAGTGTCTCCCGCTTTTTATTGCTATCAAATCACGGGTTCAGGCTTTTTAAAGCAAATGGTGAGAAATTTGGTGGGAACTTATATAGACTTGCTCAAAGAGAGAAAAGGAGAGCAGAAATTGAGACGCATTTTGCTGGCTTTGGATCGAAGACAGGCGTTGAGCGTAGCTCCTGGGCAAGGGCTTTATTTAAAAAAGGTCTTTTATTCTCAAGCTCTTGACAAAGCTTGCCATAAAATATAAAAAGCCAGGTCTTAAGAGGCCGTTTATGTTAAAAACTTGGGTTAAAAAACAAGAGGATGTCCAAAGGGAATGGAAAATTATAGACGCTAAGGGGAAGTCTTTAGGGCGCTTAGCCAGCGCGACAGCCAATCTGTTAATAGGCAAAAACAAGCCAGATTACACCCCGCATGTTATGGGCGGGGATTTTGTAGTTGTGCTTAATTCCAATCAGGTTCGGCTGACAGGGAAAAAATGGACACAGAAGAAATACTATAAACACTCTCGTTTTGTAGGCTCACTTAAAGAAAAACGGGCCAAAGATATTCCCTCCTGTGAGTTAATTAAGCAGGCTGTTGGCGGGATGTTGCCTAAAAACACTCATAGACCTAGAGCTTTAAAGCGGTTAAAAATATTTGAAGGTGCTGAACACAGCTACAAAGATAAAAAACCGGTCCCATTTGTTATTTGATAAGGGTTGAGCATGCTAAAAAAAGATCATTTTTATGGAACAGGAAGAAGAAAAACAAGTTCAACCCGTGTTTTTTTAAAGTCTGGAACAGGGCTTTTTAACATAAAGAGCTGTAAAAAATTAGATAAAGAGCAAAAACATAAAAAGACATTTATCGATATAAGCAAATATTTTGTAAAACCGGAGCAAGTCCAATCAGTTTTATCTCCCTTGCAGGCGCTAAATTTGAAAAAGTCTTTTGATGTTTTTGTCACAGTTAAAGGAGGCGGTTTTACAGGGCAGGCGGAGGCCATTCGTCATGGTTTGGCCAGAGCTTTGCTAAAAGTGTCTTCTGAACATCGCGCGATTTTAAAGAAAAACGGCTTTTTAACTAGAGATCCCAGAATGGTTGAGCGCAAAAAATATGGCCATCATAAAGCCAGAAAAAGCACTCAATTTTCTAAACGATAATTTACAATTTACATATTTTAATTGGATTTTTGAGCTTTCTTGCCATGTCAAAACAGCCTGTATTCGGAGAACAATAAGAGAATAAATTTTTTTATTTTTTATATGGTTTGACTTGAAAACAAACTTAAGAGGCTTAGATTTCCTCCAAAAATCTTTTCATGTAGTAGCGGGCTAGAATGTCTTTGTCAATAAAGCCTTTTCTATTGTCATGGACCCAGCGGATGGACATTGTGTCTTGAGACACAGCATTCAAATAAGTATCTACAAACACTTCTGTTTCACTAAAGGGTTTTTGTTTTAAGAACTTAATTCTCACTTGACCGGGTTTGACATAAGCAAAAATCAGCTTATAGTTTTTTTTGAATAACATAAAACCTTTTGTATCAGCTAAATCATAAATGAAAAAAGAGGTTTTCAGTTTTTCCTTTATGGATTCATCGGTGGGATTTTTAACTCCCTCTATTTTGATTTTTTCATAGGCTTGGACATAATGCTCAAAAATAGCCCGCAAATCTTGTAGAAAATCATAGCTAAGCTCTTTAATGTCTTCTTCTTCCAAACTGTCAGATGAAAACTTAGATTTTTCTGTTTGAAGGCGCTTGTAAATCCAAGATTTTGTTTTTTCAATATCCATACTTGTTTTATATTAAAAAATGTGTCAGTATTCAAAAGTAATTGTTAAAAAGGAGGTCGTAATGCGTCATAAAAACAGCTTATATCTTGTTATTGTCTTATTTTTTAGTTTTTTTGTAGTTTCTTGCTCTTATTTGCAAAAAATAAAGGACCGCATTCAAGGAAGTCCAGAAATAGAAGGGGCAGAGGATTTGTCCAATCTTGATATGGAATCTGGTAAAACTGGCAGTGATTCAGGCCAAATAGATGGCTTAAACACGGTTTATTTTGACTTGGATTCTTCCTTATTAACGGATGATGTCAAAGAGACTCTGAAGGCAAATAAAGCTTGGCTGGACAATAATCCTCAAGTAAGGAGTTTGCTTTTAGAAGGGCACTGTGATCCTTTGGGGTCTGAAGCTTATAATATTGGGCTGGGAAAAAGGAGAGCTAAAAGCGCTTTGAGCTATTTGATTTCCCTTGGTTTGAGCGCTGATAAGATGGATATAGTGAGTTATGGCGAGGAAAAGATTTTTTCTTATACAGACAACAGTTTGAACCGCAGGGTCAATTTTGTTCCTCAGTATTGATGAAAAAGTATTTGTGTTTACTGTCTTGCTTGTTAGGATTAACACATTGCGCTTCCACAGGCCTGCATAAAGACTTTGTTATAGCCAAAACAGCTCTTTCTAGGGCTAAAAAGTTTCAGGCAGATAAACTCTACCCCAATACTTAGACTAAAGATGACAAATTTTACAGGAAAGCGGTTTCTTTTTATAATCAAGAAAATCATGAGGAATCTCAGACTTATTTTCAAGAGTCTATAAAATGGGCTGAAAAAGCGGAATTAAAAGCCCGCTTAAAACTGGCAAAGGAAGAGATGTAACAGGCTGTGTTTAGAATAGCGCAGAGTTTTACAGGCAACAGGATCAATATGAGTATGATATTGTAGCTGGCAATGGAGAAGAAACTGTTGTTGTGGAAGTGAAAACCACTTTAAGAGTTCAGCATATTAAATATTTTTTGGAAAATTTGAAAAAATTCAGCAGTCGTCTTTCGGTGTATAGGGGTAAGATTATTTATGGAGCTGTGGCTTATTTAAGGGCAGAGGAATCAGCCAATAAATATGTGGAGAGACAGGGTTTGTTTGTTATTCGCGCCACGGGCGACAGCGCCAGTATTATCAATAAGAAAGAGAAAACTGTTTTAAACCCCCATTCCATGTTAAGTATAAAAAGAAGCTTATTTACTGAAACTTCAGCGGATTGGATTAGCATTCCAATTTCTGTTGAATTTCAAAGTAGCTTGATTTTTATTCAAAAGTTTGCCAATAAACTTGAAAAACGAGTTCGTCCCAGTCGGCGCGAGGACAGGCTTTGACCACTAGGCAACCAAAGGTTACTTTGTGGCAAAACATAGGATTGAATTTTGAAGTTTATTGACAAGCTTTTGAGCCTTTTAAACTGTTTTCTTGCATCTGTAAAAA
>JAPPIY010000112.1 GCA_026914095.1 Oligoflexia bacterium | reverse complement strand
GGACAATATCAAGAATTTTTTAAAATCCTCTCATTCTTCTGTTTTGTTTGATTTGCATGGCTCTTTTTTGCCTTCTGATTTAGAGGAGTTTAGAGAGTTTAACAATATAGGTTCCGTTTATTCTATTTATCTTCAAGGCTCTTTCCCTTGTTTGCCAATGAAATTTGCAGAGTAAAGACTTTTTTATATGGATCATGTTTAAATTTTTTACTTTATTTGTCATGCCCGCGCAAGTCCATCCTTGTGGAAACACAAGGGCGGGAATCTCCAGAAAAAACTTCAACATTCAAATCGGATGAGTGTATTTTATGGGGCTTGTTTCTCTCTGGACACAGCAGTTTTTAGAGAAAAATAAGCTCTCTTTTTATTTTAAAGAGCAGGCAGGCAACAGTAATGATTGGGCCAAAGAAACAGCCTTTAAAGGTTTAAGCTCACCCACTATTTTTTTAGTTAATCGGCAAAGTCAGGGGCGAGGCTATGGAAACAAAAAGTGGGAAAACAGCGATCTTATGATTTCCTTTTTATGGGAGAAAAACTTTTCAGATATCCATTTAAAAGCCAGTGAGGACTTTGCTTTAGATTTAAAACAAGCTTTAAAAAGCACATGGCCTCAACTGGATTTTAAAGTAAAAGCCCCCAATGATTTGTATTTAGAAGGGGATAAATTAGCAGGGCTTTTATTAGAGGTTCTAAAACAAGGCTCAAAAACAGCTCTTATTGTGGGTCTGGGTTTAAATGTGTTTTCAGCGCCTAAGAATTTAAAAGCAGTTTGCTTGTCTCAAAAGACTCAAGATATTCATTTAAAAACTTGGCAGTCCTTTTTGCGGGATTTAACTTTTTATTGGTCCCAAAGAGTGAAAAACATGTAATAAGAAGCTGGAAATCAGAAGGAAAAATGTAAATTGAGAGAATTATATCATGAAAAAACTTGAGAAATATGCATTTTGAGTTTTTTTAACCTGCAGATCCTACTTTTATAAGAAACAACTTTATTGATTTTAAAGAGTACTCGATTGAATTTAAAGGTTTGCAATTTATTTTTCTTTTAAAAAAGGCGTAAGATATGTCTTTGTCTTGTGGTTTTTTAGGAAGGTATTTTAGCAGAGACTATACTTTTGAATTTTTTTAAACGAAAATCAAAACACAATGTAAAAAAAGTCAAATAAGATTAGCCCACTATGCTCTTTTTATGGTTTGAAAATCTCTGGAGGCAAACTGTCGGCCGATTGCTGACAAGTCATAGGGGGATCGGCATAGGGCTGGTTGCATGATACTTTCTTTGTAACATAAGCTATTCCTGTTGGTATCGGCACGAACGGCGTACCGTAGTAATTGCTTTTTTTCCAGTCGGCATGATAACATTTTTTGATTTTTAACTTTACATTAGGATTGATCCAAGGCACGTTTTCTTTTTTTACATAAAGAAACAAATTGTGCTCTCGTATTCCAGGCGGATAATACCCCCGCACATACTTTCTCTGCCACCGGGAGTACTTTCTCTCTCCACTAAAGGGATTTTTTAGCCAATTTTTTTTATTTGAGACATAAGCTTTTCGCTCATTACTGTACTTACAACAACCAACGAGATAGTGGAGGCCATTCAGCTGGCCACAGGTGAGAAAAATACCAGCAGATGTATCGGCTTTTGCTTTTACTCCAAAAACAAAAATGAGTATAAAAAAATTTGTATACACTTTGGTGTAGTTAAACATAGGGACTCAATTTAAGAGATAATTTGTGTTAAAGTCAATTTTTTTTCAAAATCCACGGCTTCTATATCCAAGAGAGAAATAAGAATAAACAGGAAAATTCAAAATCGATGCAAGTTAATGCGCTTTAGGATCAAAAGCGTCCCTCATTCCATTTCCGATAAAAGTGAGAGACAGCAGAGCGGAAAAAAGAGCTAGAGAGGGAAACAAAGCCAGCCACCAAGCCGTTGTCACATGTTTTTCCGCCTGACTGAACAGCTCCCCCCAGCTAGGAGTGGGGGGCATTAAGCCAAAACCTAAATAGTCTAAACCTGCTAGGGCGCTGATAAAACCAGCTAAGGCAAAAGGAGAAAAAGTGATAATGGGATTTAAAGCATTGGGAAAAATTTGTTTCCAAATCAAGCCCCAGTGGCCTCTCCCTAAAGAGCGGCTGGCTTCTACAAAAGGCCGTTTTCTCAAACGCAGAAACTCAGCTCTCATATACAAGGAAATTCCCACCCAAGAAAAAAAGGACATAAATAAAACCATAAAGATAAAACTTCTTCCAATCACAGTGGTTAGAGTTATCAAAATAATGAGAAAGGGGAGCGCGTCTATAATCTCCACAAGTCTTTGTCCTATCTTATCAATTTTAGCTCCAAAATAGCCCATCAGCGCGCCTAACAGACTTCCTATAATGTAAGAGAAAAACCAAACACAGAGGGCAAAACCGATACTGTAGCGGTAGCCATAAAGCAGTCGGGCTAAAACATCTCTTCCTCTGTCATCGGTTCCCAGCCAGTTGGAAGAGCTGGGAGGGCTTGGAAATTTTTTAACCGTTAAGTTGCTTTCCAAGGGATTCCATTTCACAAGAGGCCATAGCGTCCAATCCCCCTCTTGCAACTCTAATTTTCTATAATTGGTGAGGCGCTGATCCTTTAGGGAAAAAGTCTCAGGAGAATATCTCTTTAAAATAGGGAAATAAAAAGCGTCCTGATAATGAAGAATTAAAGGTTTGCTGTTAGACCAAAATTCTGCCGTCAGGCTTATAAAAAGAAAAAACAAAAAGAGCCACAGGGAAATCCAGCTAGCTCTTCGGGACTTAAAGATTCCCCATCTTTTTAAAGTTAAGGGATTTTTTATCAGTTTTTCTATCATGAAAAGTCAATCCTTGGGTCTATCACAACATAAATCAAGTCACTGGCAATACGGCCGGCAATGAAAATAAGAGATTGAATAAATATTAAAGCCATAATGACATTGTAGTCTCTAGCCGTGGCGGAATCTAAGGCTAGTAGGCCTATCCCTGGAATATTGAATATCTTTTCTATAATTATAGAGCCGGCTAAAAAAATCCCAAAAATATTTCCCAAACTGGTTGCAATGGGGACTAAGGCGTTTCTTAAGGCGTGTTTATAATGAACCACTTTTTTTGAAAGCCCTTTCGCTCGGGCGGTTTTCACATAGTCTTTGTTGATCTCCTCTAAAAGGCTGTTTTTCATAAACTGGGTGAGAACAGTAAAACTTCCTATCATATAACAAAGCATGGGCAAAATAAAATGATGAATGCGATCTAAAGCGCGCGCCCAAAAGTCTTTTTCAAAATACATATCAGAGTAAAGATCCCCTATAGGAAATAAATCCCAAAGCCCCCCTGCAAATACTTTAAGCAAAATCCCCAACATAAGAGAAGGAATAGAGTATAATACAATAAGAACAATAGAGGAGCTGATATCAAAAAGACTGTCTTTACGGACAGCCATCGCCACACCCAGAGTGATACAGACCAAGTAGGTCAAAATAAAAGAGATGAGGCCAAACTGCAAACTGATGGGCACTCTTTCTAAAATGAGTTGGGTTACAGGCTCTTCATGAATAAAACTATCTCCAAAGTCAAAAGTGACCGCATTTTTAAGCCATATCAGATATTGAATGGGAATGGGTTTATCAAAGCCATATTGCTTTTTTAAATTATCAATCACCTCTTGAGGCACGCCATAATCATTGCCTGAACTGGATTGATTGGATTCTCCCCCTCCTGCAAAGCGGAGTTGAGCTAACTTTTGCTCAATAGGCCCTCCGGGAGCGGTTATAGTGATAACAAAGCAAGCCACAGTGATCCCAATTAAAGTGGGAATGATAAGTAAAAGCCTTTTTAAAATGTATTTAAACAAGCGCCTGTCCTATTCCACTGCTGAGTTTGTAAATTTCCAATAGGACATTCCTATATCGTAGTTAAGGGCTGGTTTAGGAGCGGTGATTCGTTTATTTAAGCCATAAAATCTTTTTCGGTTGTTAAACATAAAAATATAAGGCGCATCTTCCGCGATGAGGCGATAAACCTGTTGAAAAGTTTTAATCCTTTCCTGACGGTTGAGTTGAGATCGCCCTTTGTCAATCAAAGCATCCACTTTGGAGTTGGAATAGCTGATAAAGTTAGAGCCTTTATGCCGGGAGCTGGAGCTGTGCCAGATTTGTTTGGGATCAAGATCAATATCTCCACCAGACCAGCCTAACATAACGCTGTCAAAATTTTTATCATCCAACAGCCTTAAAAAGGAAGTCCAGTCTAAAAATTTAAGATTTAATTTTATCCCGGCTTGTTTTAAATCCTCTTGGTATAGGGTGAGGTATTTTTCTGATTCGGGGTTAGCAACAATAAGGGTGAAATTAAATTCTGTTTTAGCGCCCTGGATTGTTTTTTCTAGGATACCGTTTTTATCTTTGTCGGCCCAGCCCGCTGATTTTAAGAGCTGTGAGGCCTTTTTAGGATCAAACTCTATCGGAGGGACTGTCGGATCCGCATAATCACTCCAAAAATACCAAGGCCCTCGGGCCAGTTCGGATTGATTGTAGCGAAATTTTTCATTCATCAGCTGACGATTAAGGAGATGAGCTAGGGCTTTCCTCACTCTTTTGTCTTTAAAGAGCGTTTTTTTAAGGTTCAAGCCGATAAAACCATATCCGCTAGGTTTTCTGTTGGAATACTTCACTTTTTTGATTTTTATCCCCCAAGGCGCTGATTTTGTTTTTTCTAAAAAAGATTCTGAACTGAGGTGGGAAAAATCCAGATGTCCCTTTTCCATTCTCAATAAAGTGTCTGCTTCGGTTTGAACAAACCGAAAGACCATAGTTGGAAAATTCCATTTTCCTTTATTAGCAGGATTGTTTTTTCCCGCCCACAAGAGGTTTTTCTTTAAAACTAAAATCTTACCCTTGATATAATGATCCAGTCTGTAAGGGCCAGAACCGATTAAGTTTTTAGACATTTTTAGTTTGGGATCTTTGTAAATGTGCTCTGGTATAATATCCATACCAGCAATCACTTCAAAATTTCCAAAATAAGGCTCTTTTACTTTAAACCGGACGGTTTTGTCATTCAGGATTTCCATAGACTCCATTTTTTCAAAATAGGGCAAATACTTTATTCCCCCGTACTCTGGATTGCGGTAAGCTGTAAAAGAGAACTTGATGTCTTGGACTGTTAAGTCTTTGCCGTCTGACCATTTTAAACTGTCAAACAGCTCAAAAGTGAAAGTTTTTCCATCCGGGCTGATGCTCCAGCTTTTTGCCAAGTTAGGCTTCCATTCATAAGTGTCATCATCTCGTTGCAAGAGAGATTCTAAAATATAATATTGGATAATGGAAGAATAGAGATCTGTGCTTTTTATGGGATGCAAGTTTTCAGGCTCCCCTCCCAAATTGTTGAAATAGGTTTCTGAGCGGTTGATTTTTAGATCTATTTTCTTTTTAGAGCAGTGGGAAAAGCTGACAATAAATAGAAGAAATAAAAAACTTTTTATACCTCTGAATTTGTAATCTATTCTTGTTTTAAGTTTTGTCACTTCTTACTTTATTTATGTTTAATTTTGCTTTTCGTCAATTCTTTTTTTGAGATTTTCTATCTTGCAGTTATAAATAGCCGGTGCTGGAAAAGTCCTAGCCTATTTGAAAATGCGCTTAAAAGCTTGCAAGTTTTTCTTTTTAGTTTGAGGGAATAGGGATTTTGCTATTTTTCGCATCAGATAAAAAATGTTTTATACTCTTCTGAGTTGAATTTTGAACTTTATCAAGTCAGATAAAGTTGGGAGATATTTTGATAAAGTTATATGATTTTCTTCATTAGTCACCGCTGAAAAAATTTGTTTTGGTTGTTTCAACTAGAAAGGGGATAAAGCTTGATAAAATCATAAATGGCTTATAGAAATGAAGTTGGAGAAAAGAGGATGAAAGCAAAAAAAACAAAGGCTTTTGAAGTGGATACCAGCTTTGAGACAGCCGATTTAATTTTAATCCCCGCGCCCTGGTCGGCTACAGTCTCTTATGGAGGAGGGACTGAAAAGGGGCCAGAGCTTGTCCGGAAAGCCTCTCATCAATTGGATTTCTTTAATCCTTTGTTTCAATGCTCTTACAATGACAGGATTCATTTTGAGGAAAATGATCCTGTTATAGAATCTCTAAACAGCCAGGCTTTAAATTGGCTGAAAAAATTGGAGGCAAAAAAGACCCCCCGTTTTTATGACAGTATCAATCAAGCCAGCCAGAGTGTATTGGATTGGCTGTATGAAAAATCTCTAAAAGCGTCCCATCAAGAAAAAATTCCAGCTTTAGTGGGAGGAGAGCATTCTGTCAGTGAAGGGATTTTATCTTTTATTGGAGATAAATACAAAGGAGACTATGGAATTTTGCATTTGGATGCCCATGCGGATTTAAGAGAAACCTATCAAGGCTTTAAACATTCTCATGCCAGTGTAATGGACAATGTGTTAAATTTGAAACAACCGCCTAAAAAGCTGGTTCAAGTGGCTGTTCGGGATCTTTGTGAATCCGAGTATAAGAAAATTAAGGAAGACAGACGAATTCACTGTTATTTTGACGAAGAGATTTATACTAGAATTTTTAAAGGAGAAAAGTGGGCGGTTATTTGTGAAGAAATTATTTCTCAGCTTCCTTATAGAGTTTATGTCTCTTTAGATGTGGATGGCTTGTCTTGGAGCTATGCCCCGGGAACTGGAACCCCTGTCCCTGGCGGTCTTTCTTTTAATCAGGTTTTGTATCTACTGGCGGAAATAAAAAGACAGAACAAGAAAGTAATCTCTTTTGATGTGGTGGAAACTTCTGCTGGAGGTGAAAACCAAAACTTTGCGGAGCGGAATGGAAATGTCTCCGCTCGTTTGATTTACTATTTGTCTGGTTTGGCTTTACATTCTTACGGTAAAATCTAACGGACTTGTCTAAATAAATTTTCGCTTTCAGCTATTTCTGCCCCTTCTATACTTAAGGTTGTCCAAGGAAGGCTTTCCAGCCGTTTCAGCTCAATGACTTCTTCTGTCTGCTCGCAGATTCCATAACGGCCGTTTTCCATTCTCTCTAAAGCCTGTAAAATTTTTTCCAGCAAAAGCAAGTCTCTTTGCATTTGTCCTGTGTATTTAGCCTCTTCCTGCAATCGATTCACTTGATCCGCCTGATCGCCTCCTTTTTCTCTCCCTAAATGAGAAAGCGCGTGTTTTGATGCAAAGGGTCTGTTAGATAGCTCCGCTTTTTTGTTTATGAGTTTTTTGTAAAGCTTAATGGCTATGGGTTTTGTTAATCTTTTTGTAACTTCTGGATGTATGGAGAAGTTTTTATTGTTAGAATTTTGTGTATTTGTCATAGGTCCCTCCTAGTGATGTAAAAAAGAATAATGTAATAACTAATACAATTTTTTCTTTTTACAAGCTATAAGGCTTGGCAACAAGCCATTAAAGTTATCTTGAAGAGAATATTAAAGCTTGCTTAAAAAAAATACTTTTTTACTGTGAATTTAGGTCTAAAGTGTAAGTTTTTTTGTCTCTTAGAGCTTTATATATAAAAAAACTATTATGAGTTATTAAAATTATGAATGTAATTTTTTTTAACTTATTGCATTATTCAGGAAGAAAAAATAATATGTTGTCTCTATTATTAAGATGTTGAATTTTATTTTTTTATTTGTTGGCTTGATTTGTTTGCTTTTAGGGAGCCATTGGCTTGTTAAGTCCCTAAAAGGGATTTCTCTGTATTTTAAGTTGAAGCCTCTGTTTTTAAGTATCGTGGTCTTGGGCTTTGTGTCTTCCTCTCCAGAGTATTTTGTGACTTTAAATGCTGGTTTTAAAGGGCTGTCTTCAGCCGCTTTGGGCAATATTTTAGGCTCTAATGTTATTAATATTTTGTTGGTTTTGGCTTTAGCCGGTTTATTTTACGGTTTCACTTGGAGGAAACATATTGTTTATTTTGATATGTCTTTTTTAATTTTTGGAACATTGCTTTTAGGTTTGTGCTCCATTGATAAAAATATTGGCGCTTTAGATGGCTTATCTTTATTGGCTGTATTTATTATATATATGATCTTTTTATTTAAGCAGAGAAAGGAGGAAAAAAATGAAACAGCTGATTTGCCGCCCTCTTTTTCTCTACTCAAAGCTTTAGCAGTTGTTGCTCTTGGTTTTGTTTTTCTTTTTATAGGCTCTTCTTTAGCTGTGGATTCCTCTTTGAAGCTGGTCAAGGCTTTCTCCTTATCTGAAAAATTTGCCGGGGTGTTTATTTTATCTTTAAGCACCAGTTTGCCAGAGCTGGCTACCTCTTTGCAGGCTGTTTTTAAAAAAGAGGGGGAAATGGCTTTAGGCAGTGTAGTCGGCTCTAATCTATTTAACACTTTATTTGTTTTAGGCTCTGCCAGTTTATTAAAGCCTCTGCAATTTCCCGCTAACCTTTACAGTGATTATTTTTTTATGTCTTTTGTAACTGTGGTTTTATTTTTAAGTTTGTTGTTTTTTAAAACAATCCCTAAAGCGCTTTTTGCCGGTTTTATTATCTCTTATTTTGTTTATATCAGTTTTGTTTCAGGAATTTTGTAGCCCTCTCAAGTGTCCTAATCGAATGGGCTAAGTGATCTACTAAACTATAGGTTTTTTTCTAAAAAGCCATGGAACCCTTATAAATAAAGGGGTTTTTCTTTAAATAAAACAAAAGTCAGGACGTTCCCAAATCTTATTGCCTAAGAAAAAAACTGCATCTGTAAATTCCTTGTTCATATCCACATTTTAAGCTCTTGAAATGCTAGAACCACCTAAAAACCTATAGTTTAGCAGGCCACCTAGAAAATGGGAGCTATTAAAGAGGCAACAAAATTTCCGATTGAAAGCCTAGCCTGTAAAAAGCCCTAAAAGAATAAGGCTTTCTCTTGTAGAATGAAGATAATATAGGGGTTATATACTTGACTCTCCAAATTTCAAGGCCTTATGGCTTTTTCTCCGAAGAAAACTTCTCCGACTGCTTTAAACTTTACTTTTATTTTGCTGAATCTGAATAATAAATAGCTTGAAACCCTTGTAAATAAAGGCTTTTCAAAAAAACTGGATTTTTTTCAAATTTTTTTTTTCAAATTCAAATTAAAGCTAGACTCGCTACGGGGG
>JAPPIY010000177.1 GCA_026914095.1 Oligoflexia bacterium | reverse complement strand
ATGCCGGTGTTATTTTTGACGCTTTAAATGATGTGCCCAGCGCCGTGTTTTCTTATAAAAGATATTTTAGTTTAAGTAAAAAATCTGATCGCTATGAAACTTTTTATTTAATAGGCTTGCTTTATGAAAAAAATAAAAATTGGAAAAGAGCTATAGAAAATTACAGCCAGTATCTTAAAACTCCTTCCTCTAACGCTCTTAGAGTCCTGCAGGCCAGTTTCACTGTGGCGGAAATATATGAGAGAAAATTAAAGAATTTAAGCCAAGCGCATACCTGGTATCAAAAAACATTAGGTTTATATAGAAGATTGAAAACAGGAGTCTCTTATGGAGCCAGAGCGCGCTTTTATATTGTTAAGAAGAGCTATTACGATAAGTTTGTGAGTTTAAAAATCCCAAGGGATCCTAAAAAGCAAAAACAGGCTATTGATAAAAAATTAAAGCTTTTAAAAGACTTGGAAACTGCTCTTAAGCCCATTATCCGCTATGATGATGGAGAGCAGATTATAGCCTCTTTGTCTTTGATTGGCTTGGCCAATCAAAAAATGGCGAAGTCTATTTATAACACTCCTATACCAAAGGGCTTAGATAAGAAGGGGCAGGCTCAATATAAGGAAGGCATTAAGCGGGTGATAGCGCCCTATATTCAGAAATCGCTGGAGCATTACCGCTTAGCTGTAGAAAAATCTTTCAAAATTAAAGTGTATAGCGAATGGGTTTCTAAAGCCTATGAAGGCTTGGCGGGAGTCAGACTTTCTGGCGGAAAATTTGTTCAGTTTTCGCCTGTTTCCCTGTTTCAAGAGACTTTTTACCTGCCAATTGTTGATGATACAGGGACTGTAACAGCCGGCTTTATTTCTGCTTTAGCTAAAAATTTAAAGTCTGGCTTGTCTCGCTCTGATTTTATCCAGCTCTCCAATGCCCTTCAGTCAAAACGAGAAAGTGTTGTTCTGCAAGCGGTTTCTTCTATTTTGAATAAGGATTCTGATAACATAGCGACTATAAACTCTTTAGCTGTTTTTTACTTAAAAAGAAACCGTTTGGGCTTGGCCTATCTCATTTTAAATCGTTTGGCTGATAAAGATTCTTCTAATTCTGCTATAATGAATAATTTGGCTGTTGTTTCTTTAAGGTATGGAAAGCCTCGTTTGGCTGTCACTTACTTAAAAAAGGCTTTGTCTAGGGATCGCTCCTACAACATAGCAAAAGTGAATTTGGCAAATATTTTTATTCGGAGCTATGATTATCAGAATGCCTACGGTTTATATAAAGGCAGTTACAATGATGTTATTAAAAATAATCTGGGCAAAACTCAAAAGTCTGTTTTTCTGGTAAATAATTATGCGACAGCCCTAACAGGAAGCAAAAAATGGAAAGAAGGGGATTTTATCTTTAAAAGCCTGGCAACCAGCCGGGCGCCTTTGCCAGAGAGTTTATTTAATTATTCTTGCTTTTTAGCCGAAAAGAGTAAGGCAGAGAAGGCTGATTTGGCCAGAAACAGCCTTTTGAAGGCTAAAAATATGGTAGAGGAGTTGCAGACCTATAGTGTAAAGAGCAGTTTGAAAAGAAAGTTGAGGATTCTTTTTCGCTCTATATCCTCTCAAATACAAGATTTGAAAGAAGTTAATAGAGGCAAACAGGCAAGAAACAATAAGAAGGAAAGATGAAGAAAGTTTATATATTTTTTGTTGTCCTATTTTTTATAACAGCTCCCATGAGCCTTTCAGCAAAAAAAAGATCAAAAAAGGGCCGGGTTGTGGAAATTAACTTTGATGATGAGCTTTTGATTAAAGGCAAGCTTTTAGGGCCTAGCTTATTTACTCTTTATCAAAAAAGAAATGTGGAGTTTGGAAAATTGATTAAACCCAGAAAAAACTTTTTACCAGAAATGAGAGCGACTTTAGGGGATATAAAATAAAAACCTATAAGAGGAGTTATTTTGCAATATTTATCTTTGAAAATTTTTCAAGACTCTAAGCTTATTAAGACAAAAATCTTTACAGATGATCAAATAAGCATTGGAAGCAGTGAGGGCTTGAATCTTCAACTGGAGGGGCTTTCTCCCTGGCATGCTCTTATAGAAAAAAAACATGATATTTTTTGTATTTTAGATTTAAATTCAGAAACAGGCACCCGCTTAAATGGAGAAAAAATCACAGATGAGACTCCTTTACAATCAGGAGCTGTTATTCATATAGGCCTCTATGAAATTCATTTTTTTATAGGGCCTCCTGTAGAAAAAACAATAAAATCAGAAGAGCCAAAGCCTTCTGCGCCACAGCCTACAGCGCCAATTGATGCTCAACAAGCGCCAAGGCCAGTTGCTCCGAAACCTGTTGTGTCAAAGCCTTCTGCGCCGGCAACTCCTGTTTTTAACGAGAGGGTAAAAGCAGGGACGCCTTCTGTCTCTAAAGTTAAGCCAGAAGTAAAACCTGAGCCTACAGCCACTGCGCCAACAGAACCTGAGCCAGCGCCAGCCGAACCGGCGCCTTCTGTGCCGACAGAGCCTGAGCCTGTAACAACCGAGCCAATGCCTTCTGCGCCGCCAGCGCCTGAGCCTGCAACCGTGTTTAAACAGGTTAAAAAGCCTTCTAAAAAAGGTTTTTGGAACACTTACGCGCCTTTAAGCCGAGTTAAAAACCTAGATGATTATTTAGAGCCTTCTATAGGGAATTTAATTGAAGTGAATGTTTGTTGGAAAGAAAGAATTTTAAAATCTTATTACTTTTTTAAAAGCGGTGATGTTTTTGTGGGGGGAGAGAAAAACTGTCAGATTCAATTTCCTAACATGCAAAATCAGCCGGCTTATAAGTTATTAACTATTGCCACAGGGGCTCAAATTTATTTAAGCGGAGCTGTGAGAGGGGTTTTATTTCAAGGCAAGAATAAATCCACACGAGTTTCCCATGCTCTCAAAGGAAATCAGAGTGTTACTTTAAAACCTTATGAAATGGTGAGATTGGATTTTAATTCCGATTTAAAACTGTATGTCAGGCTTATGGACAAGCCGCCGGTCCCTCCTTTAGTTGGTTTATTGAATTTAAGAGTTTCAGAGGCTTTAGCCTTGCTTTTTGCCTTGTTATTGACGGGGCTTTTATTTTTTTATGGGGCTTTATACGCTCCTTCTTTTTTAACTGAAGATATAAAGTTTATAGAGAAAGATATGAGAGTGGCTCAAGTGATATTTAATAAAAAGCCTGAGAAAAGAAAAGTTGTTAAGTATGATTTAAAAGATAAAACCGTAAAGGCAATATCTCCTAAAAAATCTAAAGTGAGGAAAAAGCGGGCTAAAAAAACAGCTTTAAAAGCTCCTGTGAAAAAGCCAGTAAAAAAAATTAGAACTCCTAAAAAAGGCAAACAGGGTAAAATGTCAGCTGTGGCTAAAGGCCGAGGTAAGCCAACAAAAAAAATTAAAGCGGGAAGCTCTCGGCCCGGTGGCTCTATAAAAACAGGGAAAGCCGGCTCTTCCGCTAAAACTGTGGCTTCCGATCCAACTAAAGTAGGTGTTTTAGGAATACTTGGAGGCGGTGGAAAAATGGATAAACTAGACAAAGGAGCTAGTGGTCCGGGAGGTCTAGTTGGTTTAGCCGATCAATACACGGGAGCGGCAGGAACAGCCGACTCCTATGGGGGAAAAGGTCTTGGAACTAAAACAAAAGAAATGGCCTCAGGGAAAGGCTCAGCTATACAGGGAATTTCAGGAATTAAAACAAAAGGGAAAGGATTGGGAGTCTCTGGCTCAGGCCGAGGCGGATTGGGTGAAAGAGGGCGGATGAGTATGGCCTTTAGCACAGAAGATATTGATGTGAGCGGAGAGATTGATAGAGGGGCTATTCTTCGTGTTATAAAAAGAAATCAAAATAAATTTCAAAGGTGCTATCAGTTGAGTTTAAATCAAAAGGCGTCGCTTCAAGGAAATCTGACTATGAAGTGGATGATTTCGGGCAATGGAAAAGGCAGAAACGCCAGAGCTGTTGAGAGTGGAATAGACAGCAGGACTTTGAAAAATTGTGTGGCTGGGGTTTTGGAGGGGCTGGTTTTTCCAGAACCTCCGTCAGGGCAGATTCCAGATGTAAAATTTACTTTTAGGTTTTATTTATAATCAGCAACCAGAGGAGGTAAAAATGGATGCGCAAACAGTAGAGCTTATGAGCAAGTGTGAAGGGGTGACGGGCTTAGCGAAGCCTTTTTGTGAAGGGGGAACGGTGATGTATTTTATCGCCCTCATTGGTTTTGCGGCTTTAATGCTCATTTTGGAAAGAGCTTTAAGCCTGAAAAAAATGAGTGTTAACAAGGACGCCTTGAGTGAAAGCTTGTTTGGAATGATCTTAAGAGGGGATATTCAACAGGCCATTGCTTATTGTGACGGCAAGCCGGCCCCCATGACAAACACTTTAAAAGCGGGCTTAGTTCAAGTTTTAAACAGAAGACCCGATGAGGAGGTTCAAGTCGCTATGGATGCCTCTGTCTTAAGAGAGACTCCTAAGATAGAAGGCTGGACAGCTTTTCTAGCTGTTTTTGGAAACTTGAGTGTGCTTGTTGGCCTTCTTGGAACTATTATTGGGCTGATCACATCCTTTAGCGGAGTGGGGCAGGCGGATGCGGCGACTAAAGCGGCCTTGCTGTCACAAGGTATTTCAGAAGCTTTGAACTGCACAGCTTTTGGCCTTTTAGTGGCGATTGTGTCTATTTTTGGCTATGCTATTTTTCAAACTCTTATTGGAAGAGCTATTACCGAGATGACAGAAAGCACGATGAATTTAATGAATGTGGTGGTTTCTAATAGAGAGAAAATTGAAGCTAAAAGATAAACTATTTTAAGAGAGGGTAGCGCTATGGCTCATGTTGATGAAATGAATGGAAACGGCGGCAGAAAGTCTAATGTAGAGCTTAATCTTGTCCCTTTTATTGACTTGATGAGTGTTTGCATCATTTTTTTGTTGATAACGGCGGTTTGGACTCAAGTCTCTATGATACAATTAGGCTCTTCTATTTATTCTAAAAAAACTTCAGATGAGCCTATTAAGCCTCCTCCTTTTTCTGAAGTGGTTTTAAGAGTGGATGTTTTAAAGGAGGGTTTTCGCGTTTTGCTGGGGAAAGACTTGATGTCTATTCCCAAACTGTCTAATGGAGATTATGATAAAGAGGGGTTGATTGCTCAGTTGAAAAGGGCAAAGAAACAATACCCCGCAAAAATGGATGGGGTGGCTTCTGTAAGGGATGAAGTGTATTATAAGCACTTGATTTCAGCTATGGACGCTCTTTTAATTGCCGGCTTTCCTCAAGTTTCTATAACAACAACAGGAGTTCAGTGATATGCCTATTTATGCTCCCGGTATTCGTAAAAAAGGACGACATGTTCAGAGCGCTAAAAGAGATGTTGTAGCTGTTTTACAGCTAACAGCCATGGTGGATATGTTCACTGTTTTAGTGGTTTTTTTACTGCAAAATTATGCGGTGACCAATCAAATTCTCCCTATCTCAGAAAAAATAGCTCTCCCTCAAGCTAAGATAGTTAAAGAGTTAAAGCCTTCTCATGTGGTTTTAATTTCTGATGGAATTGTCACTTTAAATGAAGATGTTTTGGGATCTTTATCTGAGCAAACTTCTGAGACGGAATGGATCTTCCCGCCTTTGAAACAAAAAATGGAAGAGCTGTTGAAAATTTCCCGAGAAGGGGGAAGCAACTTTTTATTGGCTCAGTTAAAAAAAATGAATGCCAATCAAGAAGATGAAAGTGTAATCAGGCAAGCTCCCTTTAGAGTGACAATTCAAGCGGATGAAAACGCTCATTTTTTAGAGGTTAAAAAAATAATGTACACTTTAACATCAGCCGGTGTTAGAGAGATGAATTTTGCCGTTATAAAAACACCTGATATTGATTTTGGCGATCAAGAGCTGTAATAATTCTTTGCAAAGGCGCGGGATATATTTTAACTTATCTGCTAAGGAAAATATACTGATTTGAAATTTTCGGGAAAAGCAGGTTCTATCATTCAAAAGCTTGCAAAAAAGAGGAAAAAATTCAATCCTGCGATAGAGTTTAAGAAAAAACTAAGAGAAACCCTTAGTTTTTTTAATAAACCATTTGCTTTCTGTTTTATTTCCCTCTATAATTTTCTTTAATTAGTCCATAAACATAAAAAAGGAGGGAAAAATGACCAAACAAGTGAGTTTTTTAAGTGTTCTATTTAGCTTATTTTTGATTTCTTCTTGTCATTATATAAGCAAAAAGGCCAGCTGTTGCAAAAAGAGCGGTGGAAAGTATCACCAATATAAACAGTCAAAATGTAAGACATGCAGTAAAGATAAAAAAACATGCGCCAAATGTGAGAAGAAAGCCTATAAAAAAGATTGTTGCGGAAAAAAAGATTCAAGCGCTGGTTTTTCTAGTATTAAAGATTTAAATAAAGGAAAAATCACTGGTTCTGTTTTTTTTGAGAGAGCCGGACGATACGAGGTGAAAGTTACAGCCAATATCAAGGGCTTGTCTCCTAATAAAAAGTTTGGTTTTCATGTTCATGAATTTGGAACATGTGACAATAAAGGTCTTCTGGCTGGAGGGCATTTAAACCCTTGGGGAGCGAAACATTCAGGGCCCCAAGCTCGAGACAGACATTTAGGAGATTTGGGAAATTTGGAGTCAGATCAAAAGGGAACAGCTGTATATTCTGTTTCTGTGAAGGGGAAATTGAATCAATTTATGGGGCGATCCCTTATCATCCATGCCAAGGCGGATGATATGAAAAGCCAGCCGACAGGAAACTCTGGAGATCGGATAGCTTGTGGAGTGATAACAGCGAGTATGCCCCCTGTTCGGGAGGAAAAACAAGCTGAGCCTGTATCAAAAAACAAAACAGCTCCAGTTGAGAAGGCGGTTTCCAGCAAAAAGCCAGCAGTTCCAGTTGAGAAAGCGGTTTCCAGTAAAAAGCCAACAGTTCCAGCTAAAGCTGTTTTAAATAAAGGAGCAAAAGTTTCTGTAAAGAAGGCGGTTTCCAGCAAAAAGCCTGAAATTCAAAAAACAAGTGGTGTAAAAACAGAGACAAGTCAAACAAGCTCTAAAAAATAATTGCAAAAAAATATTCAAAACTTAGATTCTCTTAACTCTGAGAGAATCTAAGTTTTTTAGTCATCTGTTAAAAGGTTTAACTCGTCTTTTAATTCTTGATTCATACCCTGAGATTTTGTTTTTTCCTCTTCCATTTGATACAAAGAAGAGTCATCTTCCTCTTCAAAGTAAGTTTTTTCTTCAGGCTCTTGAGGGCTGGTTTCCTCTTCGTCAAAGTCTTCAAAATTTAAAAAGTCATTGTTTTTTCTTTTTTTGTGTATAAAGGAAGTTTTTGTGCTCCATCGGAATTTTGTCACTAAGCCTAAGCTAAAACCCTTGGCATAATTTTTCCCCATAGTGTCTAAATTGACATAAAGAGTTGTAAAGAAAGGCTTAAATTTAAATTCTGTCCAAGCGGTTGCGGATAAAACAGAAGGATTGACAGAGTAAAACTTGAGACTTCCGGCATTAGCTGTTTTCAGAATTTTTAATCTCTGTTCAGGCTGTGTTGAGAATTGATCATGAATGAAGAGAGAGAAAAAGGTGTCTAAAGACAAGCCTGCTGTGATAAATTCGGATTCTAAAACACCGCCTAAGCTGGCAAATAATAAGCTGGATAGCCCTGCGCTTCTCCAGCGAAAAGCCGTGTGATTGTAAATATGAAATATTTTAGAGGGCTGAAAGATAAGCCATAAGCCGGGCTCGGCAAAATAAGCTCCGTCTCCAACGACAATGGGATCCTCAGAATAATCGCCCTCTCCAATTATAATTTCTTTATTAGGTTTTTGATAGTTTTGGAAGTTTTTGTATAAAGGAAAGCCTCCTCTGAGTTCTAAGCCGATAAAAAGAGTTTTAATTTTATGGTAAAAACTAGCGCCTGCGCCGGCTAAACTCACTTGAAAAGGAAGTAAATGTTTAGGGCTTTTAGCGAAAAAGCTGTTTGCAAAAAGGCTGAAACTAATGTAACGCTTGAAGGGGGAATAAGATACAGTCGGGTGAAAAGCAATATATTGAAAAAAATCGTTTTCAGGCAAATCCACATACTGTCCAAAAGTGGTGTAATTGGCTTGAGATCGGAAAAACTCCGTTTGCAATTGGACAGATAAAGGCTGGCTTTTTGAAGGAATTTCTGGAAACCTCACTTCAGACAGGGCAGAGAAGCTTATAGTGATAAAAAATAGGCAAAGAAGATTTTTAATAAACATTTGAGCCTCCTATGTGGATTATTCGGTACTTAGTTATGATAATTTTAATTTTTTTCAGTTTAAGGGTTTGTATTGATCCTGTTTGAAATTTCGGGGAATTATATGAATATTCAAAAAAGAAATTTAATCACCATTTTTATTGTTATTTTAACTGATATAACCGGTTTTGGAATGGTTATCCCTCTAACACCGATTTTAGCCAGAGATTTTGGGGCTGAAGGCTTAAAAATTGGTTTATTGATAAGCTGTTACTCCATGGTTCAATTTTTATTTGCGCCTTTTTGGGGGCGTTTGAGTGATGCTTTTGGCAGAAAATCGGTTATTTTATTAGGTCTTTTTGGATCAAGTTTGGCTCACTTGCTGTTTGCTTTTTCTGCTGATTTTAATGATATATTTGTTTCCCGACTCTTGGCTGGTTTTTTTGGCGGGAATGTTGTGATAGCAACGGCTTATATTGCGGATATAACTTCTCAAATCAACCGCTCTAAAAGTTTAGCTTGGATTGGCATGGCTTTTGGCGCCGGTTTTACAATAGGCCCTCTTCTTGGTTTTTTATTCATTTTGTTAGGATCTAAATTGGGCTTTGCTCCTCCTTTTGGAGCGCATTTTGCCTCTATGGGAGCCAGCCTTCTTTGTTTTGTGAATTTCATTCTAGCTATGATTTTTCTAAAGGAAAGCTTGTCTCAAAAAAAACAGCTTGCAGAGCTGTTTCAAAAAGACTCTTTTTTTAAAAGGCCTTCTCTTTATCTGCTCTGGGAGTCTTTAAAAACTCCTAAGCTGGGTATTGTTTTAATTATGTCTTTTATTCTTTGGTTTTCTTTAGCGCAAATAGAGCCTGTGCTGATACTGTTAGTTCAAGATGATTTTTCTTGGGATAAAAAAACCGCCTATAGCTCCTTTATTTATATCGGTCTTTTAATGATTTTAAGCCAAGGCTATCTAGTGAGAAAATGGATCCCTCAGTGGGGGGAAAGCTTGGTCAATCGTGTGGGCTTATTGACAATGTCTATAGGTTTGATTGCTATAGCTTGTTCTGGCTCTATTGTATCT
>JAPPIY010000316.1:6409-9468 GCA_026914095.1 Oligoflexia bacterium | reverse complement strand
TATATTCCTTATAACTTGATTTTCAAAACCAAGATAAAGCTTTTATAAAATCAAAAGCCTTTAATAAAAGAGATGAATACTTACAGATCGGGAGGCGGATTTTAAAATAAAATACTAAAGGTTATAAAAAATTAAACCGATAATTATAATATGTTTATTTCTGTTTCTAAATCGTCTTTCAACAAATTGATTGCAAAGTATAAAAAAATTCAAAAGGATTTTTTAAATGAATTTGGAGTTGATGACATAATTTCTAATAGTAAAATATATGAAATTTTAATTGCAGATAGTTTAAATCATATTTTAATACCGGGACATTCTGGTTCAAAGGATGCGAAAGACCAAGAAGGTAATCTATTTGAATATAAACATTATAAAGAAACTAGCTCCAATCATTCTTGGACTTTTAATGACTATACCGATAATACCATAGAAAATCTTAAGTTAGTCAAATTTGTAATTTTTGCTCATATTAATGACACAACCAACACGTATGTTTTTGATTGGTATTATGCAGTTTCAGGAACAACAGTTTCTAAATATTTACATGAGAAAACTACCAATATAGAAAATCAGAGGAAAATGATAAATGTTAGCCCCAAACAAATTGAACAGATAATGGGTATAAAACGAATAACAGTAGATTCAAAACGAAAAGGCCAATACTCAAAATATATTAAAGATATTATAAAAGTTAGTAGAGATATTGAAAAACTTACTGGAACAACGGGAATTTTGACTAGCAATAAGCTATGGGAAGTATTAATCGCAGTAGAACTTGGACACAAAGTAAATTCTGAACAAGGGGGGAGAAGTGGTGCTCATGATGCTTTTGATAAAGAAGGGAATTGTTACGAATACAAAATTTCAAAAACACACTCATGGTCTTTTCAAGATATATCAAAAAATGTTTTACAAAAGTATTTATCAGATAAAAAAATAATTTTAGCTGTAGTTGATAAACAAAATTACTCTATTAAAAATATATTTTCAGCAGAACCAAGACTTGTTGTTAAACTTTTAAAAAAGAAACTTGAAGATAAAATAAAAAGGTATAAATCTAGAAGAAAAACAATAAGAAGAATACAAGCTACTATTACAAAGACAGATCTTCAAATGATAGCTGAGAAGTTGATTTAGGTTTAGACAATCTTTTCTTGGCAATTCCTAAATAATCTTTATTATTATCAATTCCAATATAGTGGCGATCATTTTTCTTTGTTGCCACAGCAGTAGTGCCAGAACCTAAGAAGGGATCTATTATAATATCTCCCTCGTTTGTCAAAGCTTTAACTAATCGATCTAGTACTTTTTCAGATTTTTGAGCAGGGAATTTCCCAAACTCTTTTTCACTTTTAGGTGTGTTTGGGATATCCCACATATTTCTCATTTGTTTCATATTATTTAACTCCTTCATTACATTATAATTGAATGTCCAGTTTTTAGCATATTTTTTACTGTTATTCGTTGCCCAAATTATTTGTTCTGTACTTTCACAAAACATTCTTTGAGTAATATTAGGGAAAGCATTCCTTTTAAACCATATAATAGAGTTTATTATTTTTAAATCCAATTCCTCTAAGATAGCCCCTATTTTATAGATATTATGCAAGCTACCAAAAATGGCAATATTCCCATTAGGTTTCACTATTCTTTTTATTTGGCTTATCCATTCATATGTAAAGTCTGAATAACTTAAATCTGAAAATTTATCCCATTCTTCATTAATTTTATTAAACTTTTTTACCTTAGTCCAAATTTTATTAGATTTATACCAACCAATTTCTTTTTTATGATCATATCCAGAAATATTATATGGGGGATCAGTTATACAGCAATCTACTGAACCATCAGGAATTAACTTTAAAATTTTTATAGAATCCCCATGAATTAACTTATTTTTAAAGGATATCTTCTTAAGTGAAAAAGTTCTTCGCTTGTCCTCATATTCACAAAAAGACCCTAGGATTTTATTCATAGATTTTGTATCTTTAATTAAGCTTAAACTATTATTTTCATATAGAACCTTTAGAAGTCCATTGTTATAAAGTGCTCCAATTGTTGCTGTTTTGTTTTGAATTAAGTAGTCTGTTACATATTTTTTAATTATACTTTCCACATTTAAAATATTTTTCTCCTTCTTAACATCAATTTTAGCTAATTTTTTTGATTTACTAAACTGCATCAAACATTCTCCAACTATAGTAGTATCTGTTGTCGTATTTTGCTTATAAGTATATTTCTTTTTCAAAACATGCTCTTGACTAGAAAGATTTAGTCCAATCTCTCTCATTATTTCTAAGAATTTTTGCACTTTTTTTGGTCTACTATCCTTGAAATAGACAAAAAGCTTTCCATTTTTTTTCATTTTTTTTCTTATCACTAGAAATGACTCTTTCATGCTTTTCAGATAGTCTTCTTCTGTTGAGGTTTGGATGGCTCTTTGAGATTGAATCAATTCATCTTTAAAAAAAGACTTAAGCCCTAAAAAATATTCCCATATCTTCAGATATTCAGAATAAGCTACTTGATCAAAATAAGGAGGATCTGTAATTACAACATCGACACTCGCATCTGGTACATCTGATTTTCTTAACTTTTGTATAGGTTTATTTATTAGATAACAAGAAGAAACAGATGCTTTCATTAAATCACTAAAATGAGAGTAAATGGGGATTTCGTCTTCGTTCACATAATTTTTGAGTTCTTTCGCTTTTTTATATAAAGAATGGAATATATTTCGATCAAGGATATTTTTTTTAGGAACCCAATATGGAAATTGTGATTGTGATTTTATATCTGTTAGTTTAAGTAAATGTAAAACTGAACTTAATATAAATTTCATTTCTATATCATTTCCAATATGCTTTTTTAGTTGAGTTAATATATAGAAGTTTATAGGACTAAATATATCAATAATATTTGCTTTTTCTTTAACTGCTATCCTTGTATTTTTTGTTAAATCTCCTTGTGGTATTTTTTTTACTTTTCTTTTTATGTAATTAAATTTTAAAAGATGTTGTTCAATTACTTCTGGAAAATCTTTTTCAGTATATTTA
>JAPPIY010000316.1:0-6399 GCA_026914095.1 Oligoflexia bacterium | reverse complement strand
GTTCTAAAGATATTTTTTCCTTAGAGATTGGAAAATTTTTATAAACAACCTTTTTTAGTTCAAGTATTTTTCCTTTACTGCTTTTGTATTTATATAAATTACCAAATTTTTTTTCTACAGTTTTGATTTTTTTCAAAACTTTATCTATAACTTTATCTGTATTTTTACGACAATTAAATTTAACAATATTCATTGGCATTTCATTAAGCTCTATACCAACAAATTTTAGATTTAAACCTCTAGTACCATAAAGAGAAGAACCTGCCCCCAAAAAGGGATCCATAATTACATCACCTTCTTTACAGTATTTTTTGTACAAACAATAAGCCAATTGGGAACTTTTTTGTGACCAATAAAAATGAACTCCATTTTTTGTTGGTTTAGATTTACTAATATTTTGTTCTCGTGATTTTTTGACTAAATCTAAAATATCACTTCCTTTAATTCTTCTTACACCACCAATTTTTGAAGAACTTATGACTCCTTTTTTTATATATCTCTTTGCTGTGATTGACGATATATTTAACTTATTTGCTAAGTCTTCAGTAGTATAAAATGATTCAGAGTTGATTTCCATAAGATGATTGAATCTTTATTGTAATAAATAGTATCATTTAGTATCAAATTTATATTAGCGAATAAAATAAAGATTGTAAATATTTTTTGCCACAATGCGTTTAAGTGCCTATGTTTATCAATTTTTATAGACTTTAGTATAGATAATAATTAAGTAGTTATGTTGATTTTAGGAACAAATACAGGTGGCAAGCTATGCCAGACGATATGTCCTTTTTGGACCCAGTAATGGCATCCACAGGGAGAATCAATTACATGTATAGAAGGGCAAAGAGATATAAAGCCATTTTCTTCTTTCTTAACTGACCACCTTTTTTCAAACTGCTTGGAGATTTCTAAATGAATAACTTTTTTACATTTTTTTCTAGGACAAGTGACAGTAGCGTAAAAAGGATGTTCATGGCCTCCTATAATATAGATCGTATTTTTACATGCTCTCTTAGGCAAACCCTCAACCCATTTAGTTTTGTATTTCCTTAAACGCTCAACTGAATTGACTATTTTCAAAATAATTTTGTTAATGATTGTCCTTGTTCCTTTTTAAACTCTGGATAAGAAAACTTTTTTCACCCATCCCTAAATATTTTTTAAAAATAGGTGCAGGTCCTTTCCCACTATCTTGATGCAAATAAGCTCCGTGAACTAACTGAAACTTCTGGGTATTAAATTGGGAGTTATCGTCTAACCGGAATTTATGAAGTCGGGCTAAAAAATCATTAAACCCTAAACAAACAGCTAGCATATTAACGGATATAACTGCTGGCTGATCTTCTCCGACAGCTTCCAAATACCCAGCTATTCTATTTTTTTTGTAGTAATCTTTATCATTTTTCTGCCATTCTTCTGCAGTTAGTTGCTCACTTGTATAAACCCCTCTTGTAATTAAACTACTGCTCTCTGGATGTATATAATGAGTAGCAACATCTGCGTGGGAAATTCCTCCTTTATTATCAGCTTTAAGGTAAACTCCCATATCAAAATAGGGGATAAAGTAAGCTGTTGCTATACATTCCAAATGGTATCTTCCTGTAGCTGAATCCACACAACCAAAAATGACATCGCAGTCTGTTAGTGCTTCTATAACCTCCTTATTGTTAGTATCTTTAATATAAGTATCTACCTGTATGTCTATTCCTGTTTCTAAAATCGCTGTTTTAAGAGTCTCCACTTTATACATGTTCTCTTCAGCATCCACTTTCTTGGCATTTATAATACGATTGAGATTTTTCTCTTCTACAGCCTGAGGATCCACCAAAACTAATTTCCCAATACAGTTTCGCATTAAAAGTTCAACAATGATACTCCCTGTTCCTGAACATCCTATAACACCGACTTTCAACTCTTTAAGAAGACTAAAAGTTCCTTTTCCAAAAGTCTGAGACACCCTTAAACCATAATTAGGAATTGTGTCTCTTTCCCTGGCTTGTTGCCAGATTTTGATATTTTCTCCTATAACAGAGACTTTTTGAATAGGACTAAATCTCCCTTTATCACTGACAGTTCTGGCAATGATTTTACCATTCGGTAACATAATAGCTGAGCTGTTAAGTCTCCCATCTTCAAACCAATGGTTGATTGCATGAAACATTTCTGTATCATTTTTATCATCCGTCTTAGAAAAACGATTGTAGCCGTTAGGGTGACTGTGAATAGTAAAAATTGATAACCCCTCTCTGTCTATTTTCTCTATTTTTTCTGGTGTCATGTACTCGGAAAAAGCCCAAGATAGATAGCTGGATGTTTGTTCGTTGTATTTGTTTTCTGGAATTAAAATTAATTCCTTAACCATGATTCGAAAGCCAGCCTTTCCTTGCCCGTAATGACAGAGCATTATAGCTGTAAACTCTAAGTCACTACCTGGGTAAAGATGTTTCTTGAGCCTCTTATAAGTACTTTCTCTTAAAGTAAGTGAGGTTTTCATTTTTCCTTATCCTTCTATCTCAAATTCAAGCTGGTTATATACATAAGATATATGGGTGACAATATTATCAACACCTGCTCGCCAATTGTAATGCCTTGACCACCTTTGCCAGTTTCTCCCAAAGTGGGTCTCATTATTTAATGCTCCTATAGCTACTCCATCCTTTCTCTTTATATCTGGTGAAAAATAAAACATATCAATATTTGCTGTTGGGTAATTGTCAGGAATCATAACCATTAAGTCTGCTTTTTTTGGTATATATCCTTCTGGTAGCCTATAATTTAAAATAACAAGCCCTTTTTTAGATTCCTCAATGAGTCGTTTCCATTTAGGGAAATTGACTTTTAAATACTCTGTGTCTTCATTAGGGAAAAGGAACCATGCTATTTCTGATCCTTGTTGAGCTTGTTTTATAACAGTTTCAAAACGTTCAACACCTTTTTGGGTCAGATCAACAAAATCTTCGGCTTTAATAGGTATTCTCCGACCTCCACAAAACTTTTGATTCAGAGACCATTCTTTATAAGTCTTTTCTACTAGATCTAAAATCTCAGTTCCATTTATTTTTTCTGTTTTGACCTTGTATTTGTCACCATCAATTTTGATTCTGTATAACTTTTGACCTTTAGGTGGTTTACGATCTTTTTTCGCACACTCTTCTAAATCAATGGCATTGTCCCTACAAGGAATCACAATAAATCTATCGTTTTTTTGAATGACCAAAGTAATGTCATCCGGGACTAAGGCATCAGGGCATCCATCCGTATCTGCATACAGCAGGTCACTATCTTTTGCTTCAGAATCCAAAAATTTTAAAGAACAACTTTTTACCTTTGGTGTAACAAGAGCTTTGTCCGCTCCTATAGCATTACCATTCAAAATAGGCTGTAAAGGAATCCTAAGGCAGGGGTTATTATCAATTTTAGGCCGTTTATCTGAAAGAGAAAACTTTTCTCCTCCTCTTAAAAGGATATAGTCATCTTGATCCAATGGAATATCAATCTCATTGTCTTGCTTAAGGTAAAGAATCTGCTTTTCTTCCTTTTTTGTGATATTGTATATATCCTTTGTTTGTGTCAGACCAGGTTTAACCTCATAGTCTTTTCCCTGAATGGATATTTTAATGTATGTCATAATATACCTCCTTATTATTTAAAATTTACAAACACAGCCTGTCCGTGTTTTTTTACAAGATCGCTCTATTTTTGAAATTCTTCTATGACAAAGATCGTGCATAAAATAGGAAATTTTGTGATAAAATCAGATAATGTTTAGATAAGTGTTTAGTTTTACTGAATTTTTTTCGTGCAAAACTCGTGCATCTAAAAGAAAAATATATCTTTTTTTGAAAGATATATTTTGATATATCCTCGATTTCTCCGTGTGGTGTCTGGTAAAAGCTGGCTAATCTCGTTATCAGAAGCTATTTTCTTTAGTGCGTCTTTTATATTTTTTTTGAATCTCCTGCCTCTAGCTGCCAAATCCTGACCTGAATGTTGTGCAGATAAGCCAACTTCTTGCTCAACAAAAGATTCTATTCCATACTCCTTTGATGGGTTTTGTAGAAGAGCAACAAAAAACCTATATGTGTAGCTACCCTCACCTGTACCTTTTTTTATATTACAAAATCTGTTTTTATAGTAGATTTTTCCATTAACTGTATCTATAAAGAAAGTAACTTTATCTTTTAAGTAATCTCTGGCCTCATCTGCAGTAACATCGCTTGCTCTTTTAATGAATTTATGAAAATCTATTTCAAAATTTTGTGAGTCAAAAGGTAATGAAACATAACCTAACTTATCATCTCTAATATTAAGGAACTATCAACACAATCCGATAATAAAATAAAATTGTAATTCTCATTTAATCCTGTAAAATAATGTTTAGTTTTATAATTCTTAAAACCCTTTCCATTGAAAGAACAGATCCATCTTATTTTTTTATCTCCAATAGATAAATCACCAACAATATAATCATCTTCTGTTAGGCTTTCATTAGAAAGTTTAAAACCATTCTTATCAGCAAGACAATTTAAAAATTTGTTGATATGGAACTGATAGATTTGATTTTTTATTTCTATAGGTGATCCTATATTATCTTCAGGAAAAGCCCATAACTTCCCATTGGCTTGTTGCAAATTATATAATTTTTTTCCTTTTCCAAGGTCGATTAAGAGATCTGAACCTTCCAGAATACTATGAGGAGCAGTCTTTAAAATTCCTTCATTCTCCCACCAACTTGTAGAGGGTTTCAAAGTTTTAGACCATTCTTCTATTGTATTAAATCGATTGTTACACGGATTAAATTTATTTTCAGTTATTTTCATTTCTGATTAATTTCAGTTGTTTAAAAATATGTTGAATATCAGACTGTAATACTAATGGACCGTATTTAACAGATGTAGGTTTTAATATTATTTTCTGTAATCTGTTTTTTCCATCTATATTTAACTTCAGTGCTATCTCAACTTCTATAATATTTCCTGGGGGTACATGTATTTTCACATTTCGAATAAGACAGCTTCGGCCAGTCGAGTAAATAATTCTAGAGTTATTTATATCATTAATTAATATGTGGATTTTTCTTATTTGGACCGTTGCCATCCTTTCAGTTTGACAATTCTCTAATAACTGTTGGATATCTGGTTTTTTTATAAAGGATAAATTTAATCTTTCTTGAGTATTAAAGAGGCTTTCATCACTCCAGAAAGCTTTACCAATAATTTTAGAGTAAAACTTACAATGTTTTGCTGATCTGGATGAAATTAAAACTAACTCAAGTGAAGGATCATAAATCGCAAAATCTTCTATTAAATTTCTGCCATGAAATAGAGAAGCCCTATCTTGAGAATCTATAACTCTTTTAGACTTTAAGTTACCTCCATGATCAATAAAAAAACCCAATCTTTTATCTGAATTAATGGGATGTATTATTCTAACATCACAAAATTCTCCACAACCTGATTTTTTAAAATATTTCTTACATTCAACTTCCATATCTTGTGTGGTAATCTGTAAACCTTTAAATTCAGGGGTTCGACTTCTAGATTTAAAAAGATGATATGTTTTATCTGTGACTAATGATGTAAATAACAGACGATTTAAAGCAATTTCAAATATAGCTGTGTTATTAAGGTATGCTGTTACAACTTTTTCTCCCTGATGCTCTACGCTTATATTAACACCACATTGTTCTAAAATATCAATACCTTCATCTGAACACATAATAATAATGGTGTGCAAAATGTTTAGAAATTCTGTATCGTTAATAGAAGAAAGTGTCTTAACTAATTCCTGAATTTGAAAGTCGGAGAAGTTCTGAATTTTTGGGAGAACAATATCGGGTGATTTTATTTTTGCTAGTTCTTTTATTTGAGATACACTAACTTTGGCTATGTTTTCAGTGTTTATCATCTGCATATGATTCAAATAGTATAGCGGAACTATAGGGTCTGATTTTTTCTGAATATGATCTATCTCTGTTTCATGAAGTCTTAGTGTTTCTGGTTCTGGCTCCATATCTCTCCCTTTGTCTTTTTATAATGATCTTGATTCCTTAAGGTCATACCATAAAATGTGAGGCTAAAAATCTTTTTGTCAACATACTATTTTACAAAAAATCAAGGATAAAGCTTATTTTTCATCCTCAATTATAATAAAACTCTCTACTCTCCTTTAATCCACCAAAAAAGCCCCCAGCCAGCTCAAAAATCCGTGTAGCCAAATATGTAGCCCCATGTAGCCCAAAATTGAAATACTGAGAAATACCCAGACATAAACACAGCAAAATGGTGATTGCCTGATTAACCAAGAAACACAGGGGCTTGAAATAGCCCAACATTTCCTGAAATGTCCAAACACAGAATCTTGAAAGTTCGCGAAATCAATGGTGGAGGTGACGGG
>JAPPIY010000075.1 GCA_026914095.1 Oligoflexia bacterium | reverse complement strand
AGCTCAGACTTGACTTAAGCTCAGACTTGACTTAAGCTCAGACTTGACTTGCAGGGAGGTTTCTATGAAGAGTTTGGTTTGTTTATTCATTTTATTTGTATCTTCTGTTAGCTGGGGAGAAAGTGCAGAGCCTCTGTCTGAATCTCAACCCCTTGAAGAGCCAGTTTTCACAAAGGAACCACTGCCCACGGAAACAGAACAAACTGTTTTAGACTACACCTCCATGTTAAGTGTAAAAGGAGGCTTCGTAATTACTCCTTCTGATATTGAAATGCCAATTTCTCTTGAATTTTGGAATAACTTAGGGGATATAAAATGGTTGGGTCATGTTGGAGTTTCTACTTTGATTGACACACTTCGTGGGTCCTTTTTTCCAGCAATAACGGGATTTGTTGGTTTAGGACTGAGATATAATTTTCAACCATTAACCCTTTCTTTTAAATTGGATCTTTACCCAGCGAAAAAGAAAACCCGTATAGTTGGAGCTATTAAATCAGAATTACTGTTAGGTTGGGAATCTCAGAATGGAAAGCGTGTGGAACTAGGACTTGGTTTATTTTTTCCTGATTTTCCGTTTTTAGGGTTCCATGCCAGCTTCCCTTTGAAAAAGTGGTAACAAATTAAGAGATATTTAGTCAGATGTTCAAGAATTAAAAATAGTTAGTAAAAACCAATAAAACAGCTATTTTTTATTTTGATGCTCAAAAGCCATAAAAAAAATGGTAAGAGAGCAACTTCTCTAACACTAAAGAAACTTTGAAATTGATTAAACTTTTTATAAAAGACAAGCTTAAGTAAAGTCTTTGTCTTTTAAAGAGGCTGAGGAGCTTAAGTCTTCCATAGAATTGGCGCTGGTATTTAAGCCGGTGTAAAGCTCCATATCCCGAAAGCGTTTTTGCAAAGCTTTAAGGTTTTTTTCAATCGCAAAAATTCGGGAATTGACCTTTCCATTGCCGTAAATATCTTCTGACATTTTCTCAAAAGACAGTTTTAATGTGTCCATAAAATTAGTGATATGCTCATTTTGGTTTCTTAAATTTTTCAACTCCTCTCTAATTTTTAAACTGTTCTTTTGGAACAAACGCCATATCAGATATAAAAAGGGGGCTTGTATTGTGATCATAAAAATAATGTAGTCCATAGCTGACTCCTTGTCACTCTAACCTAGCAGGCTGAAAAGCTTTTGTCTTCTAAAAGCAGAGTTTTAACAAAGCATGTCAAACCCCATTTTATGCGCTTTTGCTACAAATTTCTTCTATTCCAAAATGAGGGATATAAAGGCTTAAAACGAGTTCGGCTTTGACCGCAATGCGACCAGAGGTCGCTTTGCGGCAAAACGCATGTCCGAGATTTTAAGCCTTTATATCCCTCATTTTGGAATAGATTAAGTGTGTTTAAAAAAAATAAACAAAGAAACTAATGGAAACCGCGCCTTAGCTTTTTAAAAGCGGATAATACGAAAAAAATAAGAAGAATGTAAAACCAAGTCCAATCTTCAGGGAGCTGGTAGTTTATTAAGGGTTTGTCGGAAGGCAAAAATTTAACTCCCTCCAAGAGCTTGAGAAAATTTAACCACAGAAAATCACTGATTTTATATAAAAAGGGGAAAAAAGGGCTTAGGAAAGAGAGAGGAAAAAGAAGCCCGCCGATAATAGGGGCTAAAGTCCAGTTAATTAAAACTGAAAGGGGATGTAAATTTTGCCAGCGATTCAAAATCGGCAAAAGAGAAAGATAGATAAAAAAAGCTTTTTTTAAGGAGCTTTTAGAAATAGAGTAGACCAAACAGGCTAAAACGCTGAGCTGTAAAGAGCTGGAGTCGATCCAATCCTTATTGTAAATTAAGCAGAATAAGGCGCTCAATAGAGTAATTCCCGCGGGACTCCAAAATAGTTTCCACTTTTGAGAAAATTGACACAAGAAAAAAGAAAATAAAGCCCTTAAAACTGGGGGATGCAGTTGGCTGGCTAGGGCATATAAAATCAAAAAAAGAGAAAGCCCCCAGCTTTTTGCCGTTTTTGGCAGAGGGAGCTTAAGCCAAAGATTTTCTAAAAAAATCAAATGCGCTCCTGAAACCACAGTCAGATGAACGAGACCTCCCTTCACAAAGAGCTGTTTGATCTCTCCAGAAGGAAGCCTCTTTCCACAGACAAGAGCCTTGTATATACCAGAAAGAGAGCTTTTGAAATTGAGCTGATTGAGGCAGATTTCATGAACTTCGCTTGAGAGAGCCGATAGATCTAAAAAGAAAAAGCTTAAAAGAAGAAAGATAAAACCAAACACTCTCCTTTATTTTAATAGCAAAAAAACTTCCAGAAACTTGCAATGGGTTTGGACTTTCGTCTATTCCTCAGCTCTGGATTTTGACTATTGGCATTATAGACTGGAAAATAAGGCGGAAAAGACAATTTTTCTCTTTTAAAAATGAAAAAATATTTTTTGATTGTTTTTTTTCTAAGCCCTCTTTTTGCCTCTTCTATGGAAGACTCTGAATATGAAAAGTGGATTCATAATGTGTATCTTAAGCATTATAAAGATCCTATTTCAAACAGTGATTGGAACAGCCGCATTCAAAACATCCCTAAGCAGTATAAATTGAAGCATAAAGACAACCTCTGGGATTTAAGCGGCTCTTTTTTGAGGGACTCTCTTTATTGGTCTAAGCTGTGGGTGATAAACCCTAAGGTGGAAAACCCTCATCTGATTTACAAAGATAATTTTATTAAATTTGATCCTTTGGCTTTGTCTCAAGTCAATAAATCTAAACTGAGTGTGGATATTCAAGATCAATTTCCGGGTTTAGCATTGCCTCCTGCTTTTTCTAAAGGAGCTTTGTCTGAAGATCAACTCCCCTCTTCTTTGCCAAACATCCCCATTTTTGTTTCTTTCAAAGATGAAATAGATTTGAAACAACTTCACCGAACTTATAGAGCGGAAACCCAGCCAGCGCCTTTTTACTTGAGTGATGATGTTCCCTCTCTGGCCGGGGAGATTTTAGGAAAGGATGATTATGGGGAGTTTTTCGGTGTTTCAGGGGAAAAAGTGATCCTTCGTTTAGATAATAATGTTCCTATTGGGACTTATTTTACAGTGTTTAAAAATAAAGGCCGAGTGGGAAATTTTTTATCCAGTTTAGCCGGTCAGTCGGATGAATATGAAATCCAAGTGAAGGGAATTTTGAAAGTGGTGTCTTACATTCAAGGAACAGGCTCTTTATATAAAGCCAGAGTGATTTCAGCTATCGATCAAATGTCTGCGGAGGATTCCATTTTTAAAGGCTCTCCTGTTGTTTATAGTTTTTCTGAAAGAAAGATCGCAAAGGGAGAAGGCTCAATTATTGGATCTCCCTATAAAACCCGTCTTTTTTTAACAACCGGCTCTATTGTATTTTTAAATAAAGGCTCTGCGGACGGTCTTTATAAAGAGGCTGTTTTTTATATTCGTCCTAATACGGAAAAGCCTGACTTTTTTAAAAGGCCTTATAATTATGAGGGAGCTATTTTAGGCAAGTTAAAAGTCATTCATGTGTCGCGAAATAAAGCGACAGCTGTTATTTTATCCGCTCGCGATAAAATCTATGTTGGGGATGCTTTTGCCGGGCAGGTTTCAGCTTTTGAAATGGAAAAAGTTGAAGAGGCTGATATTGGGCAGGACTTATTGATGGATTTTGAGGAAACGGATTCAAAAGAGGAAAAAGCAGAGACGAGTGGAGATCAAGAGTTAAAAGAAAGGGAAGAGATAGATTTTGAAGAGATAGAGCAGGAAGAAATGTTGGGAGATCCAGAGGAAGAGGAAGAGGAAGAGGAAGACAAGGTTTTGAAAGAGGATTTTGAAGAGGAAGAGAGCAACGAAATGGGAGAGGAATTTGAGCTGGAGGTGGAGCGTGACGCTGAAGAGGAAAATTTAGAGGATTATGAAAAAGATAAGCATGTAGAAGAACACTATGAAGTGGATGCTTTAGAATGGAATCAGGATTTATCCAAAGACAAAAAGGAAATTAAGGATTTGAATAAAGAAATAAAAGATAGCAGAGAGGATCTGGAAGAGTTAGAAGAGGATTTAGAGGAAAAGGAGCTGGAATTTGATCAGTTGGAAGATGAAACTTTAGAACAGGATGTCCAACAAAAGCTTGAAGAAAATGAAGACTTAGAGTTTGAGCTGGAAGATGAGGAGATTTTAGAGGAAGGAGATTTAGAAGCTTTTGAAGAAGAGGGGGTGGAAGATTTTATTGAAGAGGACTTAGAAGATGCTGAAGACTTGTCTGAGGATGAAGAGGATTTGGAAGATGCTGAAGACTTGCTTGGGGATGAAGAGGATTTAGAAGATACCGAAGACTTGCTTGAGGATGACAAGGATGAAGAGGATTTAGAAGAAGAGCTGGAAGAGCCAAAAAATGAACTGGAAGAGTTAGAGGAAATTGACACTCTATAAAATGAAGAGTTTCTTAAACAGTTATTTTCCCCATCTGACAGATTTAAAAATAGAGAGTTTAAAAGGGGACGGAGGGCATCGCTCTTACACACGGCTGAGAAAAGGCAGTCAGACTTTTATGCTTATGTCTTGCGGCCCGGCAGATCCCAGCTTAAAGCTTTTTATAAACATTCAACTTCGTTTAAAAAACTTTGTTCATGTTCCTCAAATTTTTTACAGCGATTTAAAAGAGGGATTCCTTCTTTTAGAAGATTTAGGAAGTGAAACTTTAGAAGATATTTTTTTTCAGTCTGATGAGGCAAGTCAAATCAGCTGTTATCAAAAAGCTTTAAAACAATTGATAAAACTTCAAACTCAAGTGAAAGTTCAAACGGGAGATCCTGTTTTTGATAAAAGGTTTTTTTTAAAGGAAATAGAACAAGCTCTCTGTGATTTAGAGCTTTATTTACAAAAGGCTTTAAACAAAATAGGCTTTGATAAAAACTCCTCTCAAGCTTTTAAAAAGGAAATGGATGAAATTGTGTCTTGTTTTAAACCAGAGGATTATGTTTATTGTCACAGAGATTACCACAGCCGAAATCTGATGTTGAAATCAAACCAGATTTTTGTGATTGATTTTCAAGATGCGGGGCAGGGCCCTTTCTTTTATGATCTCAGCAGTTTGCTTTATGACAGCTATGTTTCTTTGAAGGATAAACAGGGGCTTTTGCTTTTTTATTTTGAAACCGCTCCTGATTTTTTGAAAAAAAAAGCTCAATCTTTAGCTCAGTTGGAAAGGATGACAAAATTGCAATTTTTACAAAGAGGTTTTAAAGCTTGCGGCCGGTTTGCGGCCTTTAAGAACGAAAGCAATAGGGACACACACTTAAAATATCTTACACCCAGCCTTCAGCTTTTAAAACAGACAGCTCAAACGCTCAATTATGAGGGAATTTCTAATTATGCTCGTTTCCTCATTCAAGCTCTCAAAGAAATCGATTCTTCTCGTTGAAAAATGAAGACAGCTTATTGACATAAAAAGGCTTTTTCTGCATTTTATATAAATGCGGTTTTTTCTTCTCTCTGTATTCTTTTTTCTCCTGATTGGGGGTTGCGCTCACAATTCTAAATTAAAAGAGCTTAAGACGGCTCAATTTCATTTTGAAAGAGCTAGTCATTATAAAGAAAAGGGAGACAATATAAAAGCCCTAGAAAATTTAACAAAAATAAGGCAGGAGTTTTTCTACAGCCCTTATAATAAAAGAGCGCTTTTAATGACGGCTGACATCTACTTTGATCAACAAAAATATCAACAGTCGGCTCAAACTTATAAGAAATATCAGAGTCTTTACTCTGAAAAGAAAGATTATGTATTGTATCAACTGGGTCTTTCTTATAAAAATCAACTTCCCCGGCGGGCGGAGCATGATTTAAAATTTGCGGATCCAGCGCTGAGGGCTTTTGATCAGTTGCTGGCTTTGAGGGAAAAATCCCCTTATAAGAAAAAAGCTTTAAAGGCCCTGCGGGAAATTTTAGATAAAAAGGCGGAGAGAGAATTAAAGACAGCTTTGTTTTTTAAATCACAGGCTTGGCATCAAGCGGGTTTTAAACGAATACAGTATTTTATTAAGCATTATCCGCAAAGCCCTTTACTGCCAAGAGCGCTTTTAACTGCTTTTGAATTGGCTCAAAAATTAAATCAAAATCCGGAGAAATTTAAAGAGCGGCTGTTGAAAGAATACCCTCAGTCTCCTTCTGCTCAGTCTTTAGGTGATAATTCCTTTCTTTCTGTGATTAAACAAAAAATTCTATGAAACAAACCATTGTATTTTTAAAAGAAGAGGATATTCAAAAGCTAGTGAGAGGTTTGGCTCAACAGATTAACCATGATTATAAGAGTGAAAAAGAGCCTTTATGTTTAGTTTGTCTTTTAAAAGGCTCTTTGTTTTTCTTTTCTGATTTGGTCCGTCAGTTAGAAAATTCTATTTTGATAGATTTTGTCTCTATTGCAAGCTCCAATGGAAATTGCGCTCTTGCAAAGGATATTAACATGGCTATTAAAGGAAGACATGTTTTGATTGTAAAAGAGATTTTAAATGAAGGAAACAGGCTTTTATTTTTAAAAAAGCGGATAGAGGCTGGTTATCCTAAATCTGTTAAAATTGTAACTCTAATAGATAAGCCCTCTCAAAGAAAATTGACTTTGCATCCTGATTATTTTGGCCTATCCACAGAAGACCGTTATATTTTTGGCTATGGCTTGGATCATCAGGAACAGTATCGTCAATTAAGAGACATGTATCTTTTTGCCCAATAAATGAAAATATTTTTTTGGTTTTGTGTCCTTTTTCTTTCTATAGAGTGTTCTTTTGGAAACTCTTCTCTGCCCATTAAATCGCCCGATAATATTTATTCTGAGCATTGGTGGGGAAAACTTCCTTTTAGGGATAAAAGAGATGTTCTTTTAATACATGATATTTTTGTTATCTCTTTTAACTTAGATAAAAAATTTCCCGCATGGACGGCTTATAAGCTGTCGCCTTTTACTGTTTGGGGTCAGCTAAAAGCAGAAAGAAAATATAGAGAGGATCCTCTGCTTTCTTCAGGCTCTTCTTTAGTATATAGAGACTGGAAAGGAGCCAGCAACTGCGATGGAGCTAATAAATTAGGATATGACAAGGCTCATTTAGCTCCTCTTGGCTCTTTTAAATCTTCTCTTTCCGCTTATCAAGCCCAATATTTAACAAATATTGTCCCGCAACGAAGGAATCTCAACCAAGGCCCTTGGAGGCTGTTAGAGGAAAAAGTGAGAGCTTTTGTTAAAAAAGGGCATGAAGTGAAAATTTTAACAGGCCCTTTGTATCTTAAAAAAACACCTCCCTGTTGGAAGGCGGTTCAAGGGAAGATCACGCAAGTCCCCAGTCATTATTGGAAATTGATAGCTTTTAAGGAGAAATCTAAAATTAAAGTTTGTTCCGTCTTAATGCCGCAAGATATAAGCCATAGAAAAGACAAGCCTCTTAAGTATAAATCCAGCTTAAAGCAATTGGAAAGCGCGCTTGGTTTTAATCTTCTTGTAAAAGATAGAAAATTTTTGAAGGAAGACTGTCGTTTTTTATTTTGAAAGCTCTGTTAGCTTTTCTAAAAAAGATTCTTTCAATAAAAGAGTGGGAAAAATAAAAAGCTCTTCTTCTCCTTTGAAGAAAATATAAAAAGGCACGCCCTGTCTGGAATAGCTTTCTAAAAAATAAGTGATGGTGTCGGTTTTATTCGTCCAATCTCCATAGTAAAGCGCAATGTTGTTTTCTTTGACTAAGTTTTTAAATTCTTCTGTTTCAAACACTCGCTCATTGAATTTACAGGTGAGACACCATTCCGCTCCTAAAGCGACAAAAATATTTTTACCTGCTTTTTTATCAAGCAAGACTTTGTTGTTATTAAAGATTTGCCATTGAGAGCTTAAATTTGAAGTCTCAAGCTTTTTAATTTCTATATCAGCTGTTTTTAAAGAGTTTTGCAAAGCAAGAATAAGGGCAATCAAAACAATAATAATTATATCAGCCCCTTTTTTTATGGATTTTTTTGGAATGTGTTTTTGAAAGAAAATCCAATATAAAAGAAGAGGAAACATCATAAGAGTTAGAAGGAAAGCTTTTAAACTCAGTTGAAAATAGAGAATATAAATTAGCCAAAGGCTTGTTAAAAATAAAGGAATAGAGAGGAGTTTTTTTAACAGATTTGCCCATTGGCCGGGGCTGGGGATGTATTTTAAAACTTGAGGAAAAAGGGATAGAGCTAAGTAGGGAAAACTTAAGCCAAAACCCAAAAAGAAGAAGATAGAAAAAATCTCCAAGTAGCTTCTGGAAAAAGCAAAGCCAACAGCAGAGGCCATAAAAGGAACCGTGCAGGGAGAAGCGGCTGTTGTGGATAAGACGCCTGTTAAAAAATGAGAGCTTGCTTTTTGATCTTTAAAGAGGGAGGGAAGTTTTGGGGATGAAAAAGAAAGAATATCTAAAAAATAAAAGGCCATAAGAGTAAAAAGCAAAGCTAAACCGCTGACAAAGAGGGGAGATTGCAGGTGAAAACCCCAGCCAGCGCTTTCTCCCAGTTGCTTAAAGATAAAAATAGCTCCAGCTAAAACTAAAAAGGAAGAGATCACACCTGCAGAATAACTGGCGTTTAAAAGAAATATTGTTTTTTTAGGCTGATGGGCGAGGTTTAAGTTGTTGTAAAATTTCAGAAAAATAATGGGCAAAACACAAGGCATTACATTTAACAATAACCCTCCTAAAAAAGCCATTAAAATAAACCAAAGGAGTCCCAAAGCTTTGTTTTTATGGGATTGAAAGAGTGAGGAATGCGTTTCTGATCTGAGAGAGTAAATTAAAAGTCCAGAGATTGTGTTGAGATTAGAGTTTGATCTTTTGACTTCAAAAGAGCAGGAGTGTTCCGTTTGATTTAATAGTTTTGCTTTTTTTGTGGAGAAGTCTAAAGCTGTTTTTGGAAAAAGATCTAAACATAAAATAGGAGTTTTAAAGGAAAATTCAATAATTTGTTTGTCTCCTTTTTCTTGAAAATAACTCTTTAAATTTAAGTTTTTTGCAGGGAGCGGAAAGAGCTTTTTCCAAAATTGGAAAATTTTTTGGTTTTCTGAATCTTCTTTAAAAGTTTTGGAAAGTTTTAATTGAAGTTGAAGTTTATTTTTTTTAGACAGACATATATCTTTGCAGACCGCCCACTCTAAATCAACGGATAAATTTAAGTTTTCCCCTTTATAATCCTCTTCTATAAAAACTTCAAAGGGGATTAAAAGCTCATTTTCATAAATGAAGCTGTCCGAGTTTTTTTTGTTTATAAGGAAGCTTTTTCTTTGAGGTCTGGGAAAAGGAAGGGGCTTTATTTGAATGTGTTTTACTTTTGAAAAATGTATTTGAGGCGCTTGTCCAAAATCCCCAGCAAAGGACCAATAGCTATGCCATTCAGGAGCGAGTTGAATGCGCAGGCCGGCTAGAAAGGAAGAATTTTTTTTGACTTCTTTATAAGGGCTGACTAAAGCTATGTGAAAAATATCTTTTTCTTTTTGATTGAAACTTTGCTTTTTTAGGATTAAACCTTCACTTAGGGAGAAAAGAGGGAAAAATAATAAAAAAACGAGAATAAAGGGCTTCATTTGTTGGGGATTTTACAGCTTTTTTTGTTATTAAGAAAGAAAAAAGCTTTTATCCTGTGATAATTTGACCCTGTCCAAGCTTTATGCTATAAAGTTCAGACTGACGCGGGGTGGAGCAGTCTGGTAGCTCGTCGGGCTCATAACCCGAAGGTCGCAGGT
>JAPPIY010000293.1:7473-9736 GCA_026914095.1 Oligoflexia bacterium | reverse complement strand
TCATTTTAACAACTTAACCCCTATCATAATGGGCTTAAGTTGTCATGAACCAAAAATATAGACTGTAGTATATGCTTTCTTTCATCTTAAAAATAAAAAAACCCGTATTTACAGCCTTTTTCAACTCTCTTTCTCTTTCAAGCGGCGAACTCAGGAACAGGACTTTACCTACATGAGAAACATCGAATTTTTTGAAAAAATGGCTTAAAAGTGTTGTTTTGAGACTAATTTGTTGAATTTTTCGGTAGAAAGCCAAGTTTTTAAGCTTAATTAAGCATTATTTTATTTACATATGAGGCTTATATGCTATATTAAGCACTATACAGTGGTATTTAACTAATTTATTAAACTTCATAGGCAAATTAAAAGGAGCATAATGAAAGATCTTAAGCAGATTAAGTCTATTATAGCAGAGCAAAACCCTTGGTGGAAAGGCCTTTCTGTTCCTGCTTATCTTGCTCCTTCAACAGAGCGTCCTCTGGCTAAATATCTTTGGAAATATGTTTTATCTCCATTTTTAAAACGGTATTTGATCATATTGGGACCAAGGCGTGTTGGAAAAACAACTGTTATGTATCAAACTGTCCGGCACTTGCTTAATAATCAAATATCTCCCGACAAAATTCAATGGGTTCGTCTGGATCATCCCCTGCTTATGCCTTTGGATTTAAGCTCTATTATAAAATCAGCAATTCAGCTGTCTAAAGCTACAAAAGAGAAACCTCTTTATTTATTTTTGGATGAACTGGTTTATGCTGAAAAATGGGACTTATGGTTAAAAACTTTCTATGATGAACATTGGCCTGTCCATATTATTGCCAGCTCTAGCGCTACAGCGGCTTTGCAAAAAGGAAAAGAAAGTGGTGTTGGTCGTTGGGAAGAATTTCACTTAACACCCTATCTTTTAACAGAATTGCTTCAGCTTTATGGTAAAAATATCAAATTTCCTGATTATAAAAAAAAGCAATGCCTACACTCTACAATAGAGAGTCTTTCCAATTTATTGCCTCATACTCAACTTAATTTTGAAAATGAGAGGAGACTCTTAATTTCCCATGGAGGATTCCCTGAAATTTTGTCTGGAAAAAAAAGAGAAGATGAGTTTTTTGTGAAACTTAACAAACATTTTAAAAATGACTCAAACAAAATATTAGATAATTCAACGGATAAACAAAAAACTGTAAATGAAAAGACTCAATTTCAAATAGAACATGAGAACTCCTTTTTCCAAAGAACACAGCAGATGTTGAGATCAGATGCTATTGAACGGGCTATTTATAAGGATATTCCACAGTCCTATAGAATTGACAGCCCTATTACTCTTGAGCGGTTACTTTATGTTTTAGCTGGCCAAGTTACAGGATTATTATCCCTTAAGGGCATAAGCCAAGATATATATCAAGCTTCTGTGCAAACACTGGATCGTTATCTGAACTATTTAATCCAAACTTATTTGATATTTACGCTTTCCAATTATGACAATAATGAAAGAAATGTGCAGAGAAGGCAGAGGAAGATTTACTTTGTTGATGTTGCAATACGAAATGCGGCTTTGTTAAAAGAAAGAGATCAAATTTTTAATGATTCTTTAGAGTTAGGAAAGCTTTATGAAAATTTAGCCGCAGGGCATCTTTATCATTTAGGAAGACAATCCAATATTCGTCTTTACCATTGGAAAAGAGGAAAATATGAAGTGGATTTTATTTATGATGATTCTATTCATCCCATAGCATTTGAGATTGGGACTTCCAAAACACATTCTCGATCCGGTTTAAAACAATTTCTTCAGGAGAATCTGAAATTTCAAAAGGGATGTTATTATGTTGCTCCGGGTTTGCAATTTCTTTCAGCAGAAGATAGTTCTTCAGGAGTTGGTGACCTCCCTCTTGATCTCTTGCTTTTGGCCACAGGATTGCAACAAGATAAAGCCCTTTCTGTTCTTTTTGGGAACACTGAAAAATGATTTATAAAACGGCATAGCTGAACGGGAAAAATACGGGATTTTCCAGTTATGAGGAGTTATCAGCGGTTATGAGTGGGAGCAGAAGTCGCATGTTTATTGGGTTTCTTAGTTATTTTAGCTGTTTAAAACTTATATCGGCTTTTTTCAGCCTTCAGCCCCTGCTAAAAAGAAGTCTGGGAGACTTCTTTTTAGCTTCAAATTTTAGAATGACTTGGGGTTTTTATCTTTCAATTTATTTAAATAAGTTGAGATATTCATGCGCTAAACTTATATTTCTTAAGCTTTCTGCCTCTTTTAGAT
>JAPPIY010000293.1:0-7463 GCA_026914095.1 Oligoflexia bacterium | reverse complement strand
AATTTTCCCACTCTCTTGTCATTCCTTTGGAAGCGGGAATCTAGTTTAAATCGGAAATTTCAAACAGGATCGTATAAAATCAGTTTTTATTATTGAAAAAAGCTTCATTCCACTGTTACAGATTTGGCTAAATTCCTAGGTTGATCCACATTGTAGCCATAATTTCTTGAAATGTAATAAGCCATCATCTGAAGAGGAATGATAGATAAGATAGGGTGAATGAGATTGTGGATTGTTGGCAAACTTAAAAAAGAATCACTGAGGTTTTTTAGCTCTTTGTCTTCTGGTTTTCCGCCTATAGAAATTAAATAAGCCCCTCTTGATAGAGCTTCCCTTAAATTAGTTAAGCTTTTTTGATATAAAATTCCGCCAGCAGGTTGCAGGGCTACAACAGCTGTATTTTTATCTATCATTGCCAGAGGGCCATGTTTCATTTCTCCAGAAGGATAGGCTTCAGCATGCAGGTAAGCAATTTCTTTTAGTTTTAAAGCTCCTTCCAAAGCCATAGGGTAATAAAGCCCTCTTCCCAAATAGAGAAAAGTTTTAAAACTTTTTAGTTTTTCCATAATTTCTAAAAAGAACTGGTCACAATTTAAAACTTTTTCTATAAGGCTGGGCAAGGGTAAAAGCTCTGCTATGATTTTTTTTTCTTCTTGTAACTGCCCTTTGATTTTAGCGATAAAAAAGGCAAAAAGAGATAAGGAGAACACAGAGGCAAAAAAGGTTTTTGTGCTAGCTACAGCGATTTCTTTTCCCGCTGATAAAGAAATAGAAAAATTTGTTTTTCTCTCTAAACTGGAATTTTGGACATTGCAAAAACATAAGCTTTTTAAGCCAAGCTGTTCTGTCTGTTTGAGGGCTGTCAATATATCTGCTGTTTCTCCGCTCTGAGAGATAAAGACAGCTAAGGTATTTTGGAAAACAAGAGGCCTTTTATAAATGAACTCACTGGCGATTTCAACACTCACTCTCACTTTTGCGATATCCTCTAAAAAATATTTTGCGAAGAGGCCTGCATAGTAACTGCTTCCGCAAGCTAAAATTAAAATTTCAGAAGAGTTTTTTAAAACTCGTTTTAATTCTTCTTGATTTCCTCTGGACATTTTAAAATCTATTTCTTGTGAACTTTTGTTAATATGATCTGTTATGAGTTGAGATAAGACTATAGGCTGTTCTAAAATTTCTTTAATCATAAAATGAGGGTGTTTTCCTTTAGGGTTGTTTAGAGTTAAAAAATTCCCTTTAGAAATTTTTTGAAAACTTCGGTTTATTTTCTCTCCTTTAAAGTTAAAAATTTGAAATTGGCTGGCTTTTAAATGTAAAATCTCTTCCTCTTCTAAAAAGAGAGCCTCCACATCGTTTTCTAAAGCATGGAGATCGCTGGAGATAAAAAACTCATTTTCTTTTTTAGCCAGAATAAGGGGGGGGCCTGATTTAAAGGCGACTATCTCTCCAGGAGTTTTTTCATGCATAGCGGCTACAGCATAAGATCCTCTTAGCAAAGGAACGCTTTTTAAAACGGATTCCAAAAAACTTAAATTTTCTGATTGATGAAAATGGTTGATTAAATGAGCTATAAGCTCTGTATCTGTCTCAGACAAAAGTTTGTCAGTTGAGATCATTTGTTTAATCTCTGTTACATTTTCTATCACTCCATTATGAACAACATAAATTGAGCCTGAATGATGGGGGTGGGCGTTTGTTTCAGAAGGGGAGCCATGGGTGGCCCAGCGGGTGTGTCCCATCCCTAACCCTCCTTTGTTAGAGAGGGATTGAGTTTTGTTTTGTAATTCTTTCACTCCTCCGCAAACTCTAAAGCGATGAATGACATCTTTGTCAAAAAAGGCTATGCCCGCGCTGTCATAGCCGCGGTATTCTAAATTTTTTAATCCATGTATTAAAACTTCAGTTACCTTGCGAGAGCCTGAATAAGCAAAAATACCGCACATTTTTATTCATCTTTATTTTTAGGTTTGTAATTTTTTATAACTTTTTGATCGTTTCTCTCAAGAGCTAAACTCTGCTTAGGAACATTTTTTGTAATAACAGAGCCTGCTCCTACTACAGCCGATTCTCCAATTTCCACGGGGGCTACTAATTGAGCGCCACTGCCTATAAAAACTTTATCTCCTATTTTTGTTTTTCGTTTTTTCTTGTCTGCGCCATAGTTGCAAGTTACCGCGCCACAGCCAATATTCACTTGTTTGCCTATCTCCGCATCTCCTAAATAAGTTAAGTGACTGGCCTTTGATTGATTTTTCATAGTTATCTTTTTTGTTTCTACAAAATTTCCAATTCGGCATTCCTCTCCGATCACTGTCTCCGGCCTTAAATGGGCATAAGGGCCGATCACAGACTTTTCACCGACAACAGCTCCTTCAATATAAGAGCCTGCTTTCACATTGACATAATTTTTTACGAGGGAGTCAAAAATGTAAGCATTTGACTCAATCGCGCAAAAAGCTCCGATTTTAGTTTTTCCTCTTAAATAAACCCCCGGATAAAGAAGAGAGCCTTTTCCTATAACAACCTCATCTTCAATATAGGCGCTTTTTAAGTCCATAATGACAACACCATTATCTAAATGTTTGTAGCAGTTGTTTTCAAAAGCAATAGAAGTGGCGATAGCCAACTCTCTTTGATTATTCACTCCAAAAGCCACATGCCAAGGAACATCTATAGGGCGCACTTTATAATTTTTCTTATGAAGAATGGAAATCAAATCCGTTAGGTTGTATTCTTCTTTTACATTCTTTTTAACTTCTTTTAGGTATTTTTGAACTAGATCTGCTTTTACTATATAAATACCTGCATTTACATAATCATTTTTTGTTTGGCTTTTATCAACCTCATAAGCTTCTGCAATATCCACCAACTGATCTCCTTCAAAAATCATGCGGCCGTATTCGTTGGGCTGAGAATTTTTAAAACCGGCAACAGCGCAGTCCGCGGATATTTTATGATAACTTCGGATAAATTGACTCAAGTCATAAGTGTGTATAAGAGGATGATCTCCATTGATAATTAAAATATCGCCTGTCATTTCTTCTGGTCTGGCTGTTAAGACGGCTTGAGCGGTTCCCCAAGCCGTTTCCTTTTGTTGAAAACAAAGGGCTTTAAATTTACCGACCACAGCGCTGACAATCGTTCCAACAGGCCCGACGACAACACGAACTTGTTTAGGATAAATGCCTGAAACAGCCTTTAATATGCGAGCTAGCATAGGCTGTCCCGCCACAGGATGCAGGACTTTAGGGAGCTGGCTGGCCATTCTTTGTCCGCGGCCAGCGGCTAAAATAATAACATTTAAATCCATTCCTTTTAGTTTTGCCTTAAGCAAAAGCTAAGATCAAGGAAAAGAAAGTTTTATTTGGCAAAAGCGGTTAAATTGCTTTTTTATAAGAGGAGTGTTTGGTTTGTCCTCCATCGGATAAGTTTATAATACCAGTAATTTCTTCCAAAGTTCTGGATTTTTTCCATCTCTTCACCTGTTTTTGAACTTTTTTACAAAGAGAGACTGTTAAAGGGGTTAACAGTATATCTTCATCCGTTGAAAAAAAACTTTTTCCAGTGGAATCTACTTTTAGTTTTCCATAAAATGACTTGTTTTTATAGCTATAGTCTAAAGTGACGCGGGAATTGTAGGGAATTTGTTTTAATAAATAATCTAATTTGCTGTAGATATCTTTAAGCTGTTGCTGGTTTTCTTTGTAGTTATGTATTTTGATATTGATATTTTCCATAAAAACCTCCTTAATAATTATCAATAAAATTTTAGCCCTATCACTCTGTTAAACTTGCTCTTTTAAGAGTTTTACTTAAAGTAACCGTTATTTAAGAATTATATCAAATTTTTGGTTTCTATGTGTGATTTTTTTATTTTTTCAGGCAAAAGCTCTGTTTATAAGCCGTTTTAATATTTAATCCTCTAAATTATTAGAAATTCTTATGGATATTGGAAAAAAACAAAATAGGATAGAATATTTGGAGTCTGCATCAGTGGCTTAAAATTTTAGAAATAAGTTTTGCTATAAAGCGCCCTCTGATCGCCTTTCGCTCAAACTTACGCTCGTTTTGAATCTCTGATTTATAGACTTTTTATCATAGATCATCCTAATATTTCATAGTGGAACAATTACACTAAATCCTGTTTGAATTTTTTCTGGAGATTCCCGTCCCCGCTTTCGCGAGGGCATGCTTTCGCGGGAATGACTGGGCATTTACAGGAATTTTGTCTTTTGGGGAGAGATGAAACAGACATACTGAAATTTCAGACAGGATCAGTAATTGTTCCTAAGTTAAGCGATTTCTAAGAATTTGCCAATTTATCATCAATAAATTAAGGCTGTTTTTTGCTTTCTTTTACAGGCCCTAAATGACTAGGCCTGTTCTCATTTGGAATTAAAAAAAACAGTTAAAAAAGAGGTCTTCAAATGTTTCCTTTTCTATTCAATTGAAAAATTTTTATCTAAATGTGTAGGAAATTGACAGAAAAACTTCTGTTCGTCTGTCTTTCTGTTCATTTTTAAGCGATTTAACTGACTTCAGTCTATATTTTAGCTCATCAAATGAGGGCAGGCCCTAGCCTAAGAGCTTGAATCTTTTTTTAAGAAAATAAAACGCTTATCCACTGTATAATATTTTAAAAGGATTTTAGAGCTAAAGGTTTAGAATTGAGCGCAAGGGCTTTTTTTTCTTGCTTTTTCAGCTTGTTTCTATTTAAACTTTTAAGGTGCTAAGCTATTATGGCTTTCTCAGTCCAAGGAGGAAAAATGAAAATATCAAAAATTACAATATTGGCAACTCTTTTTATTGCGGTTTGTTGTTTTAACGGCTTTTCAAAGCCAGAAAAAAACACAGTGATTATAAATAATGAGGCAAAATCTTCATCTTCAGCGGGACAACAAGTGATTTCCGCTCCGGCCTTAGTGCCTTCTGACGCTGTAAAACTGCGGGGTTTTCGTGAAAAACAGGAAATTAAAACCGAAGACTTTATTTTAAAGGAATTAGAAAAACAGAGGCTTTTGGATGAACAAAAAAGGGTGGATAAAATGCTGGGCCATAGCCAACCCGCTCAATCTCCTGTTCATCCTGCTACTTCGCATTCTTTAAAACCAGCTTGGGATGAATGGTTTTTTGGCAAAAAGTCTTTTGTCTCTTTTGGAGCGGGATTTGTGACATATTATGAAGTAGATAATGTCAATTCAAACGATCAACCTGCTTTTTTTGCCTCTTTTGGGGGCTACGGCTATGAAGGCTATTTGATCTTTGAGCTGTCCGCTTATTATTCTAAGCATTATCTTATTCCTATCAGTAACTATAATAACTTTTACTTTCGTGAGGCAGTTGAGCAACCGGCTCTTTCCATGGCCGTGAAGCTAACTCCATTCAAAGGAAGAGTTAAGCCTTATATTGGTGTTTCAGGCGCCTTGGTTGCTAGAAAATGGGATTATGTTAGTAGAGATGGGACTGATTTGGATGAAACTAATCTCTACTATAAAGCAGTTAGAACAGATGTAGGAAGAAAGCGATGGTATTTCTCTTTTGATGCGGGAGCCGCTATAGGAGCAGATGTGGCTTTAGGGGAATATCTGGGTTTAAATGTTGATCTAAGGTATCACTTGAACTTGCATACAGAGAATAGAAGAAGTGTGCATTATCAGTACCAGTATTTCCGTCATACAGAAATTTTAGATGAAAGAGATTCTCTCATTGGCTCTGTCAATCTGAGATATTACTTTCGCTAGTAAAGCCAATGTTAAAAAAATCTCGGATTTAAACAAAGTGGCTAAGCTTATGGCGGGAAAGACAACCCCATTTTGAGTCTTTACTGATAAGAATAAGAGCCTTTAGAATGGGCTTACAGCTGATCAGTGTTTTAGTTGTCTATTTCAGCAATTTCAGTTCAAAGTAAGGGGTTTGATTGGGGCTGAGCTGAACTAGAAACTCTTGGTTGTCCTCTTTATTGAAAAATCTCACTGTGCTTAAAAGCCAGCTGGGTGTCAGTTCAATAGAAGCATTGTAAAAACGGATAAAAGTGTCTTTTTCTTTAATTTGAAAGCTGTTTTTTTCAGAATGAGACAATATCTCCTCTTGCGGCAACCAAAAAGGGCCTATCCAATCTATGTCTTCCATATTGCAGGGAGATTGAACAATCATTAAGCCTTTTTCTCCGCTTACGCTCATCCCTAAAGCGGAAAAAGAAAACTCTACTAGGGGAAAAACTTCACAGATAAATTGGTGTTTTTGTGTTTTGTTGTCAGGGATCAGAATATTGCCCAAGTAAAAAGACAACAGGCCTTCTTCTTGAAAAACTTGATGTTGGGAAAATAAAGCGGAACTAGGCTCTTTAGTGAGGGTTTCGGAGGAAAGGTTTAACAGTTTTTTGTGGTTTTCCGCCATGGCGAGAGTTCGCTGGTTGGAAGGCGCCCAAGATATATAGAGATTTTTATTCCAAGACTTTAAGCCGCTCACTAAACCAAGAGCGAAAACAGCAACTAACACAAAGCCTGCAAAAGCCCACTTTTGAATCTTAGATCTAGAAAGCATTAAGTCAAGTTTAACACAAACTGCGCTTAATTTCAAAAAGGAATCAAGAATTAAGACTTTTGTAATTTTTCATTTCTTCATAAAGAGCGAGACTGCCGATTTTAGCCAGCCAGCTGTAGACATTTTCCATTGCCAAACCTTGAATTTTTATTTCTAAATCACTCATGCAAAGCCGTTTAAAAACCACGCCAGGACTATTTAAGTTGGTTTTATGATCTTTTGTTTTATGGCTTCTTAAAAAGCCTCCCGCCACTTGAGAGCCAATCATGTAAATGACAGGCTCCGCGCTTTTATTATCTGGACTGAAAAGAGTTGTTGGGATGCCTTCTTGAATGATAATTTCCTTAATATTTATCTCTCCTTTAACAGCTTTCATTTTTTTGCGGGACCGATAACTCCAATGATTTAACTCTTCAGAATCATGGATATTTATAATACCCAGACCATAGGTCCCTGAATTGTTTTTGAGAAAAAGATAGGGTTTATCCGGAATGGAAAAATTTTGATAGTTCTTTTTTAAGGATTGCAGAATTTCAGAGGCGGAGGATTTTAATTTTAACAGGTTATCCTGAGATTGCATTTCAAAGGGAGAAAAAAGCTTTGTTTCTATTTTTAAATGCCAGGGATCTATTTTTAATAGATTGGCAAATTCTTCTGTCAATAAATTGTATTCTTTAAAAAAATGGTGTTTTTTTCTAAAAAGCCAGCCCATAAAAACAGGCGGAATGCATTTTTTATCTTGGGCTAAGTTGTATTGCACAGAAAAATCGTTATTGCTTATAATGAGGTCTCCCTCTTCTTTATTTAAAAGCTTGAGATCAACTGTTCGTCCGCTGGCTGTTGTTATTTTTTGAGGAGATGTGATTTGTTTTCCAGGGACACATACAGCGGTTTGATAGCCTGCTGTTTCAATG
>JAPPIY010000286.1 GCA_026914095.1 Oligoflexia bacterium | reverse complement strand
CATGGATGATTTGGGTTATGATTTAAAATCGGCTCTTAAAATCATAGATGAAATTGTAAATGAGCTGGAAGTTGAAGGTAAATTTAAACGGCTTTGCTCTGGCAAATTGATTCGCTCTGGCGGACAAATTATGGCTATGGCTTTGGGCGCGGATGCGGTTTATACCGCCAGGGGGTTTTTATTAGCCCTAGGCTGTATTCAAGCCTTGCGGTGCCATACAAATAACTGCCCCACAGGGATCACCACACACAATCCCCGCTTAATGAAAGGCTTGGATATTGAAAAAAAGTCAGAGCGTGTAAAAAATTATGCGCTTCATATTTTAAAATACAATTATGAGCTTTTGGGAGCTTTAGGCTTGAAAAGCTTTTCAGAATTAAAGCCAGAGCATGTCATATAGTAATCTTGTTTGAAATTTCAGTGTTGCATATTCTTCAAAAACTTATAAATGAAAAGCTTAAAAGCTCAATCCTGCGTTTTGCTACAAAGCGACCTATGATCGCATTGTGGTCAAAGCCTGCCCTCGCGCAAACAGGGGCCGAACTCGTTTTAAACCTTTTAAGGAATTATATACAAACTCTTTTAACTGTCATTCCCGCGAAAGCGGGAATCTTCTCACTCTAACACTGACCGATTGAAGCAGATTCCCGCTTTCGCGGGAATGACGAAGCCCGATAAAAGCTTTTAAAACTAAATAAAAAGCAAGTATTTTTGTTTTGGCTAGTCAAGTATATAATTCCCGCCTTTCGTTTATAAGTTTTAAAAAAAGAACCTGAAAATTTAAAACCGGAATTTTCAAACAGGATCGCTATATAAAATAAAAAAGTTTAGCAACTCTTCTTTATTTTACTTTTGAGCTAAAAATAAAAATTTTTCTCTATGGCGTGCCCGAGAGGAGTTGAACCCCTAACCTTCTGATCCGTAGTCAGATGCTCTATCCAATTGAGCTACGGGCACTTAGAGCTTTCTTTTTAGAAAGAAATGCTGATAAAATCAAGCAGAATCCTTGATTTTCATAAGGACTTACATCTTAAAATAAGGCTTGGATTACAGCTTGAAAATTGATAAAAACAAAAAACCAGGAGAGGTGGGTGAGTGGCTGAAACCAGCTGTTTGCTAAATAGCCGTGCGGCTTAAAACCGTACCGAGGGTTCGAATCCCTCCCTCTCCGCCACTGAGTTAGAGAATAAATTGTACTCAGGCATTCTGAATAAACTTGTCGGCTTTGTCTTCTTTAATGAAGCTTTTATAAGAGGAAGAGCCGTCTAAAATTTAGTATCGGTAGTGGTCAGATTTAAAAGGCCCTTTTTGGGAGAGGTTGAGATATTCCGCCTGCTCTTGAGTCAATTTTGTGAGTTTAACATCCATTTTGCTTAAATGAAGCCGAGCGACTTTTTCATCTAAAATTTTAGGCAGTCGGTAAACTCCTGGACTGTAATTTTTATGATTCTTCCACAGCTCTATTTGAGCTAAAACTTGATTGGTAAAAGACTGGCTCATTACAAAAGAGGGATGCCCGGTCGCGCAAGCTAGATTTACCAAACGGCCTTCAGCTAAAACAATAAGCTCTTTGCCATTTGGAAAACGATGGATATTCACTTGATCTTTGATGAGCCGTTTGTCCGTGTTTTTATTTAACCACTTCATGTCCACCTCTACATCAAAGTGGCCGATATTGCAGATAATAGCTCCCTGTTTCATTTTTTCAAAATGTCTTTGTGTGACAATATCTTTACAGCCAGTTGCAGTTACAAAAATATCAACTTTATCCACTATATCTTCCAACAAAACCACTTCATAGCCTTCCATTCTTGCCTGCAAAGCGCATATCGGATCAATTTCTGTTATAAAAACTCTGGCTCCAAGAGCTTGCATGCTTTGAGCTGAGCCTTTGCCCACATCTCCATAACCGGCGACCAAAACATTTTTACCCGCTATCATAACATCAGTGGCTCTTTTTACTCCATCGGCTAGAGATTCCCGACACCCATAAAGATTGTCAAATTTGGATTTTGTCACCGAGTCATTGACATTGATAGCTGGAACTTTAAGTTTTCCCTGACTGTACATTTTTTCTAAATGCTGGATTCCTGTCGTTGTTTCTTCAGATAGGCCTATTACATTTCGCATTAAGCTGGACTGTTTTGGCTGATGCATAAAATGAGTCAGATCTCCGCCATCATCAATGATCAGATTAAAAGCTTGCTCCCAGCCATAAACTGTTTGCTCAATACACCATTGATACTCTTCCTCTGTCTCTCCTTTCCAAGCAAAAACAGGAACACCGGCTTTTGCCATGGCAACCGCTGAATGATCTTGAGTGGAATAAATATTGCAAGAAGACCATCTCACTTCAGCCCCTAAAACTTTTAAAGTTTCTATTAAAACAGCTGTTTGGATTGTCATGTGGAGGCATCCCGTGATTTTGGCACCTTTAAGAGGCCTTTTTCCTTTGTATTCCTCTCTTAAGGCCATAAGGCCGGGCATCTCGGTTTCAGCAATGTGAATTTCCTCTCTTCCCCAGCGAGCCAACTTTTCAAAATGCCTGCTATCTTCCATAGCCGGGCGACATACTTTATAATCCGGCTTGAGCGAGCCTTTGATTTTTGGAGTTCCCATTTTTAAGCCTTTTTCTTATTTATCTTTTAAAAAGACGAATTTTACAAGAATAAATTTGCTTTATGGAAAACTTGAATTTCTTTCAAGAAAAAACCTTGACCTTATGGGTCTTTTTAAAGGACTTTTAAAGAGAATAGCGGCAATTATACCGTCTGATTTTGAAAAATTCAGGTTTTATAGAAAAGAAAAAGCTGGTAGCTGATCTGGAGCCGTTATATTCAGATTATAATAAATTACTAAGTAAAAGAATCCGAACCTCCGAACTAAATAAGCAAATTTTAATTAAGAAACAACTGCTGAATATTTTAAAAGATATAAGATATCTCCAGAAAGAGATTCAAAAAGAGCTTGTTAAAGCGCAGTAAGTTAATATATACAATAAAAAGCAGAAAAAAGTAATATTTCGGAAAAATTCTTGTGGCTTATAGGGGAAGAGTGAGAATTTCGTAAGGTTTTTCTGAACTTTCATCCTGTATTAAAATAGTGTGCTCAAATTGAGCCGAGAGAGATCCATCCACAGTATGATAGTACTTGACGCTGGAATTAGGAATATCAAACTCTTTAATATCGGGAGAGTTTTGATTGATCATCGGCTCTACTGTAATACAGCTCCAAGGCTGTAAAATCTCTCCTCGGCCTTTTTTGCCATAAGAGGGAACAAAAGGCTCGTCATGAAAGATTTTTCCAATGCCATGTCCTCCTATCTCCCGAACAGGAAAAAAACCCTTTCTCGTGCTGTATTTTTCTATGGCAAAACCAATGTCTCCTGTTGTTCCCTTAGGGCGGATGGCCTCTATCCCTTTACGCATGGCTTGGTAAGCGCAATCTGTTAAATCTTTAGCTGTCTGAGAAACCTCTCCCACAAAAAAAGTCTTGGAAGTGTCTCCATAAAAGCCTTCTTTAATGCAAGTGACATCTATATTGACAATATCCCCTTCCTTTAAAACTGTAGCGTCCGGCGCTCCATGGCAAATACAGCTATTTATAGAAATGCAGACTGATTTTGGAAAGCCTTTATAATTTAAAGGGGCCGGCAAAGCGTCATGGGATACAATAAAATCATGGCATAACTTGTCTAATTTTTGAGCGCTTACCCCGGGTTGAATGTAATCTTCTATAAAAATTAAAACCTGAGCAGCCAACTGACAGGATTGACGCATCAAAGGAATTTCATAAGGAGCTAATGTTTGAGCCATTTTATGTTTTCTATACTATTTTATGATTCTCTTTTTTTTAAAAGTTTCATTATGCGCTCCAAACCTATAACAGTAGTGTTATATTTTATAGGAAACTTTTCTGTTCCGCCATAAACCAGATACTTTCTTGTAGCTTTTATATCTTCACAGCCTCTGTGAAAACCAGAAGATATTTTAGGAGCTAGCCCTTTTTTAATTTCTTCGGAAAGATATCTGGTTTTCGATGCGCTTCATCCAGAATCACCAGTTTATTCATATGCCTAGAAAGAAATAAAAGAGGATCACTCAATTTTAATAAGTCCTCCGGAGATTCCAGATCAAGATAAACAGAAGGAATCTTTTTGGTTATCAGATGAGCTAAGGTTGTTTTACCTGTTTGTCGGGGGCCTAGAAGAGCTACAGCAGAATGATTTTTGAGATTTTCTTTCAGTTCCCTTAATAGTTGTCTTTTAATCATACCTTGTATTTTTGCATATAGCCTCCAAATATACAAGGTAAATATACTGCTGAGTTTGAAAATTGAGGTCTCATAAGAACCCCTCTTTTTCTGATTAAAATATTTTTTTAGATCTAAATAAGAGACTGCATAAAATCGCTAAAACTGTCTGGCTTTTCCGGCTTTTCAAATTTGGAGACTCTTCAGCTTGGAGGTAACAATTTAACACAGTTGCATTCGGATCAATTGTTCCTACTGTTTAAAGCGCATGGAGAGCATTGGGCAGGCGCCATTTTGAAGATTAAGATCAGAACAGGAAGAGTAAAGCTGTTATGAGCTAAAAATATTTATTAAGCATTGTCCTGAGTTCGCTCTTAAAGGAAGAAGAGAAGAGCTAGCCTATTGAAGATGTTTCACTTTTTTTTAATCTCTAAAATTTAAACATACTAGAGGCTATATCCCATCTCCTCCCAGCCTAAAGACTTGTCTGTTTTAAAAGAGGAGATCACCTGATCAGCTTTTAAAGGGGAGGAGAAGCTAAAAGTTTGCTTTTTGATGTATTTTGAGTCTGTCATTCAACAAGGCTTCAGGACTTTGGCTATAGCAAAGTTGCAGGCTTTTAGAATCTTTTAAAGCTGATTTCTTGCAAATATTGTCCTCTTAACACTATAAATCACAAATCATTTCAATAGGCGGTTAGGATTTTTTCAGCGCCGGACTAATAAATTTTTTAGAAAGACGCGCTTTTTTACTAAAAGACAGCAAGTCTAAAAACAAAAAAAGAGTTTGTTCTAAAAAAACAAACTCTTTTTTAATAAACTATTTTACTAAAATTTACTAAAAACTCAATCTTTCAAGTGCTTGCTTAACTGCTTAGGCAAGTCAAACATTGTGACACTTCTCTTGCCGGGGAAAAGTTTTCCCAAAGCTGTCCCGCCAACATTAATTTGCCTGCGATTCTTGTTATCCTGTAGCTTGTGCTTACGGATATACTCCCAGATCTTTTTTGTCGCATGAGGGCGAGAAATAGAAGAAACGCCAATAACAGCTTTTAGTTCAGAAGTTGTTTTAAAACTTCTCATGAAAGCTGGGTTAGCCTTTCTTTTTTTCTTTTTCGCTGTCTTTTTAGCTTTGCGAACTGTTTTTTTCTTGGCTGTTTTCTTTCTGCTCACTTTCTTTTTACCCGCTTTTTTCTTTCTGCTTACTTTCTTTTTACTTGCTTTTCTCTTTTTAACTACTTTCTTTTTTCTTTTTTTTGCCATAATAACCTCCGTTGTGGTTGATATATTTATTAACGATAAAGCTAATAGACAAACTTTTCAAATAAAAAAAACACTTTTTTTAATTTTTTTTTTATATTTTAATTTTTCCAATAGCCTCCCTCTAGGATAATTAAATAAAAATACAATAAATAAAGGATTTTTGACGGATGTAGATAGAAAAACACTCTGTTAAGGGGGGCAGAAGGAGTTAAATGCTAGACCCTAGGGGCTGATTGATGCCTTAATACCTGAAAAATAGGAATTGTATGCCTCTCATCTCAAGAAAAATTCATCTTTGGCTATAAATTTAGCTGTTCACTGTTTTTTAGGCTTATTTGCGCAGGGAGGAGAGGAGGGCAGGACGCCTCCCTGCCTTTCAAACTCTTCAGGAGTTAAGGTTTTTTGGGAAAAAGCATGAATTTTTTTAAGCTCTTTGGCTATTAACTGATGCACCATTTGATGTCTTTTAATGAGATTCAGCTTTGAAAACTTCTCTGAGACAATTAAGACATGAAAATGGCTTTCGCTCCCTTCCGGCACATTGTGATTGGGGCTTTCATTGATAACTTTTAATAAAATCGGGTCTAGACCTTCTTGCAGGCGCTGTTCTAAAAGACTTTGAACGGTCATATCTTCTCTCTCCCTCTGTTTTGTCACTCCCGCAAAAGCGGGAGTCTATGTTGGAACCTGAAAATTCAAAAAGATCAGTATATAGTGATCTTGTTTGGAAGTTCAGGTTTCAGTTGGATTCCCGCTTTCGCGGGAATGACAAAGGCAACGGAAAATTCAAACAAGACACTATATACTGAGAACTTGCCAAAACTTTAATCAGTCTAGCATTAGATATTATAAACTTCAATAGTATTTTTATAAACCGCAACCGTCATCATTCTCTGATTGTACCTCAGGGGGACAATGCGAAGAAAGCACACTACTTATAATACTGGGATTATGCTCGCATTTCAACTTAAGAATATCACAAGCTATTTCCCGCCCGCTTATATTATTTTTTGAATCGACAATATCCCAAAAACTTTGATCTTGCGCTAGCGATTCATCAGCCACAGCTGAGCAAAACTCGGCGCATCTTCTAACTGCTCTATCTTGCGCCGTTGTCCCCGTGTATGAGCTTCCAAGATCGGGAGCTATCTCTGCAAACAGTTTTTGCATTCCTTCATAAAGATCGTAGTCTTCTAAGTTTTCATAAGCTGACACAATAGAAGAGGCGACTTTTGATTCACGGGCAATCCATCTGAGCAAAGATTCCGACTCATCATTGTTTAGCCGTTTTGTTTTCTCAACCCAAGGAGCTACAGAGATTTCTAAAAAAGCCTCAAAATCTCTAGGTTCAATATTGGTTAAATCATCATAATAAGGCTCTTCCAAAATATCCAATATGTCTTCAAAACTGATAGCTTTTTTATAAGGCAAATCCAAACATTTTTCCACTTTCCCTTCATTTTCTCTGTCACCCTCATCATTATAAACATCTTCACACACATCTTCACACTCTCTATAATCTCCGCAATCTCCACGATTATCAGATCTTTCTCTTTCCCTTCTTTTCTTCTCTTCCGAATCTATTGCCGATTTAGCTATAAGCAAACTGTCCGATTCGCCACCCTGGCCCAGGATACAAGAAGATAGAAATAAACCGCTAACGGATACCGCTAATAAATAAAAAAATATTTGTTTCATATTTTCACCTCTCTTTTTTATTTTTATAAGACCCTCTTACATTTTGCGCTGGTTCTTTCATTTCCACAGAAATTATTACACTGCTCCACAGTAATGGGTTTTCCTTTAAAATCAGAGTCTTTTATATCCCTTTCTTCAATCAATTCATCCAAGAAGCCCCAAGTGACAGAGCCATGGACATAACAAGTTCCGCCTCGGCTGGCTCTTCTATCTTGTCTGGCTAAAGTACGGCAGGTTTGGGTGGATTGATATCCAAAAACCCGGGAGCGGGAGGAGGACTGGGTTTCTCTGGAACAAAGGACTGTCATCTTACAGTCTTTGCTAGAACAAGCTGACTGTAAAAGATCATAAGCAATTTCAAAACCGGCGGAGTTGTCCTCGGCTGAAGTCAGGTAAAAAAAGCTGTCTTCATCCTCAATTAAACCTGCATTTAAAGCTGTTTCCAATCTTTTTCCTCTAGTCACGCCATCTTGAGCCTCAGCTAATTTTTCAAAAGCCTCTTCCAAAATATCAGAGCTCTTATCTTCATTTAAAAACACTTTTGAGATATCCTCATTGATTGCCACCCAAGCTAAAAAAATTCTCAAATCTCCCTCACTCATTTGCTCTTTCACCAGATACATCAGCAAATCTTCATCAATATGAAAAATTCCCGCCAATAAATTAGCGCTAATAGGCTCAGAATTCACATCAGAAATTCTAATCAAATCAAAAAGCGCATTCTCTAAATCCTCCACCAATCCTTGAGGAGAGTTATAACATCTCTTGCGCTTGCTGTAAGAAACCAAATCATCACAAATTCCCTTGCAAGACTCGCTTTCTTCACAGTCTCTTCCCTCGTAATCTCCATAAGGGATTCCCTCATAACGATCCTCTAAAGTGGCGGATATGACTTTAGACCTGTCATTTCTCAATCTTCTCAATTCTGAAGAGCGATCTAAAAAGCCTCTATCTTTTTCTCTCTCTTCGTCTGCCGGCGAGCCTAATCTTCTAGCTCTGGCAGAATCCTGCTCCATGTCACCGGGCTGACAGGATAAAAGAAATATAAAAACAAAAAAATATTTAAAAAGCCTCATAAATCATACCTTATTTATAAAAAATTAACCGCAATAATTCTGTCCTTTTTTAGACGAGCACAAATCAGAACAAAAACTTTTAAAATCTGTATAATTTCCCTCTCTTTTTACTAAATCCTTGATAAACTTAAACTCTATAATTTCTGTTGAAACATCCTTTTTAAAACTAGCGCCTGCTAAACAATATTGAGCTATGGCGCAATTGTCTAATTCTCTCTCCTTTAACCCCATACATTGATTTTTCTGAAAATAATCATGTAACCATAATAACGCAAAATCATTTTGTTTCAACCAAGCCGATTCAATAAAAGTTCTGTCTTTTAATATCGGCTCTTTTAATGAATTTATCGGTGAATCTGAAAGTTTATTTAAAAATATTCTTAAAAACAGCAGTTGATCATCTTCTTCTTGAAAAACTTTTGCCACCTGCCAGTTTAAGGCAATCCAATTGAGAAAAATTTTTGAAGAAAACAAGTCTAAAGACTTGAAAAATTGAAACAAAGGCTCTGCGCTGACATTAAAAAAGACTTTCAAATCAAACACATTCACATTTTCTAAATCCGCAGGATCTTTCTCAAGAAAAATGCCATACAGCTTTTCTATTTGATAAACTTGCTGGGCTTTTAGCTTTCTGCAGTTTTTTTGATCATCCGCCAAAGAATAGATTTTATGACACAGCTCCAAACATTTGGAATCAACAAAACAGACATCACTCCCAGAATATACTTTATTTGAGAGAGCTAAAGTTTGTTTTTTATCAGGATCCTCTGCTTTAGATTGAAAAAACTTTAACTCTTCAGAAGAGAAACCGTTTTGCGCAGAATCACAAGCTCCTAGACAAAGTCCTGCTATCAACCAGAAAAAACCTTTGTTAATACACACATGCCTTATTTTATATCCATATCGCTCACTGTGGAAATTCCTGATGGAATAATCTCATTTCCATCATCCAATTTTTTATCTTCCACAACATTAAAGCTTGGATTCACTTGAGGTTTATTCGCAACTCCCACAAAATCAGCTAAAGGCAAAGTCCATATCAATTCAGACCTTCTGGATATATTTAGCTTTTTATAGGCATTTCCTAAATGAAATTTAATTGTCTTTTCCGCCACACACAGCCTGTTGGCAACTTCCCTGTTGATCAAGCCCTGCAAGACTAATATGACAACTTCAACTTCTGATTTAGAAAGATTCTTTTTAAGAAAGTGCTCTCTTAAAAATTGTTTGCGCTCTTCATTTAAAAACTGTTTACGCTCTTCATTAAGTGTTTGCATTTTATCCCTCCTTGGACTAACAAGTTCATTAAGCAATAGTTTTAGTGGAATAATCAAGAATATTTTTAAAAAAACCTAGACCTTAATTCAGTATTTCTGTAAGAGAATGCTGTTCTGAGTCATTTGAGGTCTTTGTTTTTAGAGATTTTTCATGTCTTAAAACTGGCAGGCTCTTTAAAATTTTTTGCCATGTTTGTATTTGATTCATGGCCTCTATTG
>JAPPIY010000301.1 GCA_026914095.1 Oligoflexia bacterium | reverse complement strand
CCCAAAAACGACCCTGTCGTCTATACTGGCGGACACAACTTTTTTACATTGTCAAGGATTATTCAAGATAGCGAGAAAATAGCGGCTTATTCTTTTATTCACTCTCTATCTACTAGTCTTGGCATGTCCTTATATGAAGAAATTTCTGTTATTGTTGCTAAACCTCATTGTGAAGAATGCTTTAGGAACTATGGAGTTGGGGGAGTGATTTCACAAGGTCAAAAGAAAGTGATAGAGGCAATTATCCGAGAGCTTAGAAATAAAAATAGAAAGCCAGATATTAAAAAGGAAATGCAAGCTATCTTAAAAGCAGACAGAAAAAATGCCAGTTCTCAAAAATCAGGAAATATTGCTGACTTTTATATGAAAAGGAAAGGTAAAGAATTTTATTTTGAGATTAAAACAGTCAAGCCTAACATAGATGTTTTTAAAGAGAGTAAAAACAAACTGTTGGAATGGACTGCAAGGAAAAGAAAGCTAATTTATCCTTATTTAGCTTTTCCATATAATCCTTATCATCCTAAGCCTTATGAGAGATTCACTCAAGCTAACTTTGTAAAAATGAATGAAGATTTTTTGATTGGTGAAAAGTATTGGGACTTTTTAGGAGGAAGAAATACCTTTCACCAGTTGTTAGATGTGTTTGACACTATTGGAAAAAAATACAAAAAAGAGCTTGTTAAAAAGTTCAAAGAAATAGCAAAAGAAAAAATTGACTCTTATTAAATCACAAATTCAAAAATCCGCTCTTTTATGAAAGAAATAAAGTTTTTTAAGAACTATCTGATCCAGTAATTCACTTGCTTTTTCCAGCTTTTTTTTAGGGATGGCGGAATAAGCTGTATTTGATTGGTATATTTTTTTGAACAAATATCAACTCAAATTGACTGAGATGGTCAGTAACAGGTCTATCTTGTTTGTAAAGATGAGAGTTATATTTTTCTAATTTATACCCTGCTTTTTTAAACTCTCTTACAGACTGTTCAAAGTAATCTTTTGAATCCGTTTTAAGCTCTAAAAAAGAGTTTGCTTTTTGAATTTGATAGAGTTTTCTGCAAAAATCAGGTTGAATCAGCTGGTGTTTTTTACTTCTTCTTTTTTTGAGCCAGGGATCAGGAAAATGGATATAAACATGGTTTAACTCCTCTGGTTCAAACAAATTGTCAATCCAGCGGGCATTGTATCTTATCACTCTTCCATTTTTACTGCTATTTTTTGTCACTCGCCTTATTGTTTGTATGAGAGGCTTGTATTTAAGCTCAATGGCTAAAAAACAGTCTTGAGGGGCTTTTAGACACAAGCTGGAAAAATGCTTTCCATTGCCACAGCCGATTTCTAAATGCAGAGAGCTTGGTAAATTTTTATCAAAAAGAGCTCTCCATCGTCCTTTATAGGAAACAGCCATTTCTTCGTCAATCGCCCAGTCTTCTTTGTGAAGGGCTTGGATATAGTGGTTAGGATGCTTTATGTTTTTTGTTGAACTGATTTGTCTTTGAGCAGAACGGGACATAGTTTTTTTAAAATTACAAACTTATATCAAGCAAAAGGGGCTTTTTAAAAGCCCCTTTTTTGTTTTGATTAGCTGGCTTTTTTTGTCAGTTTTGAAAATAAGGAGCTTTCTCTGCCTTCTTTTACAGGTATCTCTTTTCCTTTGCTCTTGCTTGTTTTTGGAAGAGCCAGCTCTAAAACTCCGTTTGAAAAATGAGCTTCAATTTTGTCTTCCTCAATTAAAGAGGGCAAGTTAAAAGAGCGGCTAAAAGAGCCATAAAACTTTTCTGTAAAACGAGAGCTGTTTTCTTTAAGCTCTTTTGTGTATTCTTCCTCTCTTGCTCCAGAGATAGTCAGTGTTTGGTTTTCATAGCTGATCTTGATGTTTTCTCTTTTTAAACCCGGCAAATCCAAGCTGATAAAGTAGTTGTCTTTATCTTCATGAAAATCACAGGCAGGGAAAGAGTGTTTGTTTTTGTCTCCTGGAACAGGCCACCAGCTGTCAAACTCCTTGTCTAGATCAAAGAGCAGACCCCAAGGGGTCTTATTGTATGGCCTTAAATTCATATTAACCTCCTTTGTTTCTAATAATCAATATGAGGTCACAAATTTTTTTGTCAAGTTCTGGCCATTTGATTAAAAAACAAGCTTTTTTGATTATTTTAAAATGGAGTTTTAGAATTAAACTGATTGCTGGCTTGATGAAAGCCTTGTTTTATAAAACATTCAATGGCTTTTACGCCTTTGTTTAAAAAATCTGCCAGCCTCTCTTTTTCCTTCTTGCTAAAAGGGGAAAGAACATAATCCGTGTCTATTTTGTTCAATTTTTTTGAAGGATCTTCTAAAATAGATCGCCAAGTTATTGTATCATAGTTTTGTAAGGTGTGTTTTCTTTCCTCTTTAAACGAAAGAAGGGGTTTAGATTTGACAGCTGTTTTTTTTAAATCAGCTTGGTTTTTTTCTATACCAATACCCATTTTTAATCTAGTATAATCCTTGCTGTTTAGCTCTTGATGAATGTTTTTAACCCCATTATGACCGCCAGGCCCTCTGGATTTTTGAAACTTCATTGTTCCAAATGGCAAATCCTTGTCATCATGTATGACCAACAGGCTATCTAAGGGAATTTTATAAAAATGGGCGATCTCCCTGACAGCTTGTCCCGACAGATTCATGAAAGTTTGAGGTTTAACCAATAAGGCTGTTTCATTTTCTATCTCTTTTTTTTGAATCAAACTTTTATATTTATTTTGAAATTGGCCATTTCCAGCTAGAGCATCAATCATCATAAAGCCCAGATTGTGTCTGGTAAATAAATATTTTGAACCGGGATTTCCTAAACCAACAATAATCTTCACAGCAATAAGCCAAATAAATCAATTGAAAAACTAAGCTTTTTTATCTTTATCTGGCTTGGCTTTATCTGCTTCTGCTTTATCTGGAGCAGGTGTTGCCTCTTCAGTGGTTTCAGATTTCCCCTCCTCTTCTTCTTTAGCAGGCACAACGGTACACAAAGTTCTTTGAGCTTTTGTAATGAGCTTTATATTTTCAGAAACTTTTAAATCTTCTGCATGAATATTTTGATTAAGTCCTAAGCCAGAGACATCCAATTCAATAGAGGGAGGTATTTCATTGGGGAGGCATTCTAACTCCACACTCCTTAAAATGATGTTAAAAATACCGTCCTCTTCTTTCACTCCTTTAGGAGTTCCTATAAATTTGAGATCGACTGGCACACGAATGGGTTTTTTCATATCCAGAGATAGAAAATCCATGTGAATGGGCTGGTGGCTGACTTTGTGGCGGGCGATGGATTTTTTAATAACTTTTAGACCTTTTAAATTTTTGTCTTCGGATTCAAAGGTGAAAATTTTATTTTCAAACTCTTTTTTAGAGTATTTTTCAGCCAAGCGAATGTCTAGGGAAAAAGCAAGGTTTTTTTGTCCATTTCCATACACAACAGCAGGAACGAGTTTGTTCTTGCGAATTTTTTTGTTAGCCTTCCCTCTTTCTGTTCGGGGAGACACTTTAATTATTAGGTCACTCATTTTGATTTCCTCCGTTTATGGCTAAATGTGGTAAGAATAGCTATAAGAAAACCCCCTATTTGTCAATAAAAAAGCAAATTTTATGGGAATTATATACTTAAAACCGCAAATAAGCTGTGACAGCCTTTAACCACAAAGAGTTTAGTAGTTTTTATAAAGTTTGAGAATTCAGTTTGTTTGTTCCGTCTTCCCCCAAGGACTAAACTCCAGAAAAAGCACGCCCTCGTGCAAACGGGGACGGGAATCTCCAGAAAAAACTTCAAAATTTAAACACGATCAATATACTAATTAAAAAGCAGGCTGACAGAGTTTTTATTTGAAATTCGCTTCATGGCTTCCGCCACTAAAGGGGCTAGGCTTGCTATTTGTATCTTATTGGATTTTTTAATGGAATCTTTTAAAGGGATTGTGTCTGTTACAAAGACTTTTTTTATAGGGCTTTGTTCAATTCTGTCAATAGCTGAGCTTGAGAATAAAGGGTGGGTGGCTAAGGCATAAACTTCTGTGGCGCCTGCTTCTAAAAGCTTGACCGAAGCTTCACAAAGTGTTCCTGCTGTGTCAATCATGTCATCTAAAATAAGAGCTGTTTTATTTTGAACATCACCCACTACACTGAGAGCTTTAGCTTTATTGGCTTCCTGCCGTCTTTTATCAATCATAGCAACACTGGCCCCTTCTATTTTTTTAGCAAAAGCTCTTACTCTTTCTGTGCCTCCCGCATCTGGACTTACGACCACTATATCTTCCTTTTTAGAATAAAATTGTTTCCAAGTTTGGGCTAAAACAGGGGAGGCAAAAAGATTGTCCACGGGGATATTGAAAAACCCCTGAACTTGCGGGGAATGCAAATCCACAACGAGCAGTCTGTTTGCCCCAGCGACAGAGCACATATCGGCTACACACTTGGCGGAAATAGGCACACGAGGAGCTGATTTTCTATCCTGTCTGGAATAGCCATAATAAGGCATAACTAAGGTGATTTCTTTGGCTGAAGCTCTTTTTAAAGCGTCTAATACCAGAAAAAGCTCCATATAATTTTCATTTACAGGAGGGCAAGAGCTTTGGACAACAAAAATATCCAGCCCCCGCACATTCTCATTGATTTGAACAAACACTTCTCCATCAGCGAATCGGGAGATTTCAATATCTCCTAACTTTGTATTTAAAGCTTTAGCGATAGATTCCGCAAAAAGAGGATTAGAGCTTCCAGAAAATATTTTCATTAAGACTCCTTTTTGGTTAAAAAACTCCATTCTATACAACAGAAGTTTTTTGTTTTTGTCCAGTGTAAAATGAGAATTTTTGGAGTTATATACTTAAAACTGCAAATAAGCTGGATAACCTTTAATCACAAGGGGTTTCAGCTTTTATAAGACATAGATAAATGCTTATGGATTTTATACTGATCCGGTTTGAGTTTAAAAGAGATAAAATTGTATCTGGCAAGATTCTGTGATTTGATAGAACTATGTCTCTTAAAAAGAGGGTGAATAAATGGCTGGCGAAAGGGATTATCACTCCCGATCAGGCCACAGCTATTATCAACGAAGAAAAATCCCGGTTTTCACTCACTGGTAAGTTGCGTGGCGCCCATGGTTTTTTGACAGTAGCCTCTTTTTCTATTGGTCTGGGAGTGATCTCTCTAGTCGCCGCTAACTGGGCTGTCATTTCTGCTGATATAAAGCTCTTCATTTATTTTTTACTGATGAGTTGTCTGTCTGTTTTAGCTTTAAAATTAAAAAACAAATCGGAATTATGGTTTTCAGCTCTTTTAATTCTTTTTATGTCTCTCTGTCTTGGAGGAATAGGCCTTATCGCTCAGATTTATAATTTGAAAGGGGATAGCTGGCAAGCTCTTCTTCTCTGGTCTGTCATAACCTCAGGCTTAATGCTCGTCTCTCACAAAAAAATAACTTCTCATATATGGCTAGGTGGTTTTTCTGTAAGCTTGTTTTTATGGTCTCTTTCTGTAGGCGATCTGATCGCCTTGACAGGAAGTTGTATCTTCTATTTGTTATTTTTTCTTTTATACCTTCTTATCCAAAAGAAAAACATTTTCCTTAATCAAAGGGAGGCTTTAAAACCCTGGACACTTGTTGTTGGATTCTATGCTCTATTATTTTTTGGCTTTAAGTTTATTGCTTTCTCTAATCACACGATCCAAGAATATAGCGCAGGTTTAAACTCCATATATTTATTTTTTCTATTGCTGTTCTTGTCCTTTATGGTTGTAGCTCCTATAGCGCTGTACCGCTTATCAGTTTTAATTTATTTATGGCTCATCGGTCTTTTATTTAGTTCGTTTGCTTGGATTAGTGTATTAACTGAGCTGTCTTATTTTAAAAACATTGATCTAGGCTCTTATTTCATTTTTATATACTTTTTGTTATTTATGTTTTTGTCTCTGCTTTTTCGTATTCCACAAATAACTTTTCCAGAATTTATTAAACGCAATCAATCCATATTTGAAAAATGGACTGTGGTAATGGGATTGATAAATCTTGCAAGTTTTAACATAATAGGTAAATCCGCATTTTTTGATGAAAATTTAATTCATATAACACTTTCTGTTTTTTTTGTTGGTCTAATATTTCTGTTTTTATGTGTTAATGCTTATGCCATTTATTACAGCAGTTATAAAAGGATACAAAAGATTTTATTGAATGCTCTATTGAGTTTATATGTTTTATTTTTTATAACTGTTTGGGATTCACTAAATGATAATAGCTTGATCAACTTGATCTTCAGTTTGTTGATTTTGCTCTGTTCAGGATTTTTTGCTGTCAGTTTAAAAAAAGAATCTTTATTCAAATTAGCCATCGTTGCTCTTATTCTTCGTCTGTATTTTTTCTATGTAGAAGTTTTTCAAGACCTTATTCACACAGGTATCAGCTTGATTGTTATTGGCTTGTTTATTGTTTTTCTCTTTGTATTATTTCAAAAAAATAAAGAAAAAATTATGCAATGGACAAAGAAACTGGAATAATAAAGGGGAATTTATGTTTCAATCTAAAAAATCACTCATAATGGCCTTTGTTTTCCCTATCTTAGTTTTGATGGGGATGGTTGGAATCAATTATTTTTACCTTAAAACCAGTGAAGTGAGGGTTTTTCCTATTAGGGGATATGATCCCCGCTCTTTGTTGTCAGGACATTATTTAAGGTTTTCTGTGGATTATGGAATGAAATGTTCGTCTCCCTTCAGGGAAAAAACAAGGAAGGCTGGAAAAAGAAAGATATGTCCTTTTAAGGCGCATATTTGTTTAGAGCCTGGAAAAATGATTGATTTGTCTCATAAACCAAATAAAGATTGTTCTTTATTTATAAAAGGAACCTGTTCTTGTGATAATGTTTTTTCAGCAAAAGAGGAATATCGCTACTACGTTCCAGAGCGACATGCAAAGAAATTAGAAAAGCTTCTAATAGATCAAAATAACAAAAGAGAGGTTGTTCTATCTATTACAAAAAAAGGCCATATTATGGTTAAAGACATTAACATTAATGGTAAATCTATAACAAATTGGATGAAATGATATTCCATGTTGATTATATCGTAAGTCTTATTTCTTGAAAAAAGACGAGAATTTTTTGGAATTATATACTGATCCTGTTTGAAAATTCTGGTTTTAAATCTTTCAAGCTCTTTTTTCAAAAATTTATAAATGAAAGACTTAAAACGAGTTCGGATTTGACCACAATGCGACTAAAAATCGCTTTGTGGCAAAACATAGGACTGAATTTAGGCCTTTCATTTATAAATTTTTGAAAAATGCGCAACACTGAAATTTCGGGAATTATGTGCTTAACTTCACATAAAGAGCCTTCAAACTGAGTCAATAAAAGAGTTTTAAGCTGTTTATCTAGAAAACAAATAAAGATAAAAATTAAAATCAAAAAGAAATAGAGAAAGCCTCTAAAAAACAGAATAAATGAAGGAGCCATGCGCAGTTAAGTTTATATTCCCGAAATTTCAAAACAGGATCACTATATACTTAGTTGGCGCTGAAAAAGCCCTAACCATTAAAAGGATTTGTGAATTTATGATTTTAAGAGGTTAGGACTTTTTCAGAAGCGGCTAAATAGTTGGATTTTTTGGAAATCAATAAAAAAATTCAGTATAAAAAACTTTTTTCTTGAAAAAAAAGGCAAGAGTCTTTAGCATAACTGCCTAAACTAAAAAGGAAGGGGTTTATGTCAGCGATAGTGAAAGAAGAAAACAGGTTGAAACGGAAATTGGAGTTTGTTGTCCCCGCTCAAAAAGTGGAAGAGTGTTTTTTGAGAAATTATCAGAAGATTCAGAAAAAAGCTAAAATGTCGGGTTTCAGACAGGGAAAAGTTCCTTTAAGCGCCATCAAACAAAATTATAAAGAGAAGGCTTATAAAGAGGTTATGGATGATTTGTTTCGCTCTTTTTATCCCAAGGCTTTAAAAGAGACGCAAATCCAACCGACAGGCCCTCCCACTTTAATTGATTTAGATTTGAAGGAGGGGAAAGACTGCAAATTTTTATTGGAGGTGGAGGTTCATCCGCAAGTGAAGGTGGAAAACTTGAATTTAGAGTTAAAGAAAAAAACAATTCAAGTGACAGAAATGGAAGTGAATCAAACCCTTGAAAAAATAAGAGAATCTTGCGCTGTTTTTGAGGATTCTTTAAATAAAACCGAGCTTAAAGAGTCGGATTTTGCGGCTTTTCGTTTGACTGGTTTTGATTCTCAAAATAAGGAGCGCATAGATTATAAAAATCTTTTGTTGGAAGTTGGGAAAGACACTGTTGCCAAAGGTTTTGACAAACATCTTATTGGTTTAAAATTAGAGGAGGAAAAACAGTTTGATTTTACTTTCCCTAAAGATCACCCTAACCCTCAAATAACAGGTTTAGCGCTAAAAATAAAAGTAAAGCTGACAGGCTTTAAAGATAAAAAAGCTCCAGAATTAAATGATGAGTTAGCAAAGAGATTTAAGGTTGAGACTTTAAAGGCATTGAAAGAGAGGATAAAAAAAGATTTAAAAAATAATTTTGAGCAAAAACAAAAAGAGGAAATGGAAAACAGTTTAATACAACAGCTTATAGAGAAAAATCCTGTGGAGCTTCCTCAAACTTTAATTGAAGATCAAAAACAGAGGTTAAAAGAAAATGCAAAAAAAAGACTGGAAGAGTATAAAATGCCAAAGGCGGAACAGGAAGTTTATTTGAAAGAGCATGATAAGGAATTTGAAAAGGAGGCTAGATCCAGTTTGCATATCAGTTATATAATGGAACAGTTAATTAAGGATTTAGATATAAAAACCACTCAAGAGGATATTAAAAATTCTCTTAAAGAATCTTTTCCGACAAAAGCTCCGGAAGAAATGGAAAAACAGCTTAGAAAAGAGAAATACTGGAACAATTTTTTATTTAATTTAACCAGAAAAAAGCTCATTTCTCAGTTGATAGAAAAATCTAAAATTATAATGGAGTGATCTCTTTTAAAATTGCAAAAGCTTTTGCAATTTCTTGATCTTCAAGCAGGTTGGAATTTTTCTTTAATTGTTGCGCTTCTTTTTCTGTCGTTATATCAGGAGAGATTCCTCTATTATGAATCCAATGACCCGATGGTGTTTTGTATTCCCCTACAGTTAATTTTAAAGCGTAGTTATTTGTGAGTGGGAAAATATTTTGTATAGAGCCTTTTCCAAAGGTTTTTCTTCCGATAAGTGTCGCTCTTTTATGATCTTTTAAAGCTCCTGCTAAAATCTCACTGGAGCTGGCTGAGAACTCGTCAATTAAAACCACCAGTGGAAAGCTCTCTAAAGTGTCAGAGTAGTGAGCTTGAAAGCTTTTAGCTTTGTTTTCTGTTTTAATTTTATAACTGACAATGACACCTTCATTTAAAAAGAGATCAGCAACTTTAATGGCTTGATCAAATATTCCTCCTGGATTTTCTCTGAGATCTAAAATAAGAGCTTTGATTTTTTTGTTTTGGACAGATTTGTTTATTTCAAAAAGGGTGTTTGATGAAAAGTAGTAGATGCGCAGATAAAAAAAGTCATCTTGTATTTCTTGGAATTTAATAGAGCGTGTTTTTAAGGGGCGAGGGCGGACTTTTAAATTAAAGGCTTTATTTTCTTGGCTTCTTAGGACTTGAATATTATAAAATTTGTTTTTTTTAAAAAACTTTCTAAATTCATCTCTATTTATATTTTTCGTAAATTGGTTGTCAATTTTAAAAATTTTATCCCCAGGTTTAAAGCCGGCTTTTTTAGCCGGTGAATCATTTAAAA
>JAPPIY010000238.1 GCA_026914095.1 Oligoflexia bacterium | reverse complement strand
TATTCCCTTTATTTGCTCGTTTTTTATCAGCTATTTGCATTTCTTTTTAAGGAAAAAAGCCTTCTAAGAAACGAACAACTAAAGGGAATCAAGTTCAGTCAAGCGTATAATTCCTGTTTATGAGAGATTTTAAACAGGCTACTAGTGGAAGCAAAAGGAGGCTTATTTACTGTTTTTTTGCGTTATTTTAGTGTAAGACATAAGAGAATCAGAACCTCTAAGCGGAAAAATATTTTCAAGGAATATGGGTTTTTCCGCTTAAAAGCTCTTCTTCCAATAAGAAACTGTCATTTTTTCAGAATCAGCTTTTTAAGCTTGAAACAGGACCAGCTTTGGTATATGACTCATTTTATAATGATTCCAGCCCTTCACAAGCAGAGAGCGGAAATCTCCAGAAAAAACTCAAACAGGATCAGTAGATTAGAAAGGAATATTATTATGAAAGTTTCAATTAAAAAAACAAAACAGTCTGAAAAAACACTGGCAGTTTTTATTTGCAAGGGCAAATTTCCTGAAGTTTTAAATCCTTACAAAAAAGATATTCAAAATGTCCTTAAAGAGATTGATTTTAAAGGAAATAAAAAAACAAGTGTTTTTCTGCCCTTAACTAACTCCAAATCCCACAAGTATATAATGATTTTAGGACTTGGAGAAGAAAACTCTTTTGATTATGAAGGAGTGAGGCAGGCTGGCGCTAAAATGTATAAGGAGTTAAAGAGACACAACCAGAAAACAGCCGATGTGTTAGTAGAAAGTTTTGTCACAAAACACACAAAAGATGTGAATCAAATCTGTCAAGCCTTTACAGAATCTGTTATTCTCTCCAGCTACAAATGCGATGAGTTCAAAAAGCCAAAAAAAGAAGAGAAAGATCTCAAAGAGCTGTTTATCTGTTTGTCTTCTAATAAAAACTCTTCCTGTGAAAAAGCCGTGAAAGAAGGAGCTATTCTAGCGACAGCCGCTAATTTTGCAAAAAGGCTGGCAAATTATCCCGGCAACTTAATGACACCTTCTATTTTAGCCAATGAAATCCAAGAACAAACAAAAAACACAAAAATAAAAACAACAGTGTGGGATAAAAAAAGAATTGAAAAAGAAAAAATGGGAGGCTTGCTGGGGGTTTCTTTAGGCAGTCCCCAAGAGCCCCGATTTATCATCATGGAATACAAAGGCTCCGCCAAAAAACCAGTTATTCTGGTTGGAAAAGGCTTAACCTTTGATTCAGGGGGAATCAGCCTCAAGCCCGCTCAGGCCATGGATGAAATGAAATTTGATATGTGCGGCTCAACAGCGGTTGCTGGAGCTATGCTGGCCATTGAAAAATTAGGCTTAAAAGCGCATGTAATAGGCTTAATCCCCTCTTCTGAAAATATGCCAGGTCAAAATGCGAACAAGCCGGGAGATATTTTAAAAGCGCGCAATGGAAAGACAATGGAAGTTTTAAACACGGATGCGGAAGGGCGGCTGATTTTAGCGGATGCCTTAAGCTATGCCAGTGAGAAAAAGCCACAAGCCATTTTTGACGCCGCTACTTTAACCGGAGCCATCATCGGAGCTTTAGGAAATTTATTCACTGGCTTTTTCACCAAAAATGAAAACCTAGCGAAAAAAATTTTTCAAGCCGGTGAAAAAACAGGAGAGAGAGTCTGGCGTTTGCCTCTCACGGAAGAGCATACATCCGATATAAAAAGCGGGATAGCCGATGTGGCGAATATATCTTCTAATAGGGGAGCCGGAAGCTCTACAGCGGCGGCTTTTTTAGAGCACTTTGTAGATAAAGACATACCCTGGGCCCATTTTGACATTGCAGGAACAGCTTGGAATGTTCATAATCGTTTAGAGTATTGCAATCCTAAACAGGCTTCAGGGGTTATGGTGAGAACTTTTGTAGAGCTGGCCCGCTCTTACCAGTAAGGCTGTCCAGTCGGTTCTTAGCCAGTAAAAATTTTATGAATTGCTAAAAATAGGAAGTTTTTCTGTTTAAGCTTTTTGAGCAAAATACAAGTTATCATCCTTAAGGATGTTTTTTACTTTTAGCAAATGTAGTGATTGTGGATAAACTGTTAAAATAGAGAAAGAGAACATAAAGCCCTATTGAACCTGCAAAACAGCTTAAAATCAACCAGCTATAATGATACCAGGTCAGACCGGGTTTTAAAACAGCGTCTTTTGGATTGCCCGGAGAATAATAAACCGGAACCGTTTTTCCAACAGGAAATTCACTAATAGCCAGCTCCGCTTGAGCTTTTCCCCCAAAAGACAAACTGTCATCATCTTTAAGAATATTTTTTCCTTTATAAGTCATAGCCCCAACTTGATAATCATAAGAGACTTTGACTAAAAAATAATCGTGTATGCTTTGGGTGTTTCTTGCTTCAATATAGGATTGAGTGACTTTCCCTGTTGTTTTAGGCCAATGCTTAGTTTGTCCAGCTACTCTAAAATTTCCACTTTTAAAAACCATAAAAGCTATCGCTAAACAGCCAAATGATGAGACAAGCAATAAAGGAGATTCTTTTTTAGTTGAAACAGTTTTTAAATTTTTGTGATCAACAGCGGATTCAGTCCTATTTGAGTTTTCATTGGTTTGGTCTTTTACTTTTCGGTATTCCCTGTCATCAAATAAAAAAGACTCGCATAAAGAGCAATGCTCCACCTCCACTTGAGTCATAGGCAAAAAGCCCTGCTCTAAAAAAGTTTGAGAACTTTGGCATTTAGGACATTTGTATTGAGTTGTTTTTTTATTTAAAAGACCTTGTATTTTAAATCTGGTTTTAACTTCTCCATTCTGCAAAACCGTCCAAAATTCCTCTTTATCAAACCAAACAGCATAACAAAGCTGGCAAATATCAACAATAATCTCTGTATCTTTGAGCTTAAGCTCTTTAAACTTTCCTTTGCATTTAGGACAAGTCATATTATTTATAATTAAGAGACTGTCTCATAAATGTCAATTTTTTTAACTAATCGAGTGAAATTTTAAGAGGCCGTTTTATAAGCTTTCGGCTATAATCCAGTTAATTTAAGCTTTTTATTTATGAGACACGGTTTGAAAATTTTAGTTTTAAATTTCAGGTTCTTTTTTCAAAAACTTATAAAATAATAAAATGAAAAGTTTTTTAAAATAAAAACAAAAAAATCGGAAAAGTTTTCACAAATTTACAGATTTAAATCTCAAAACGCAATCAATACAGTTACTAAAAAACTTATGTGTTGTTACAGGGATCCCACTTGACTTTTAAAGTTTCTAGGCTAACAATAAAAAACCCTATGAAAAAAATCAAATAAAAGCTTTAAAATTCAAACTAAACAAGTATACTAAATAAATCATGAAAAAATCCTGTTGCTTAATTCTTTTTGCTCTGTTTTTATCTCCAGCCCAAGCTGATAAAAAAACTTCAGCCCGCTCCAGCAAACCTGTGATTGAAAATGAAAAAAAGCTGGAGCTTTTATTTGAAGAGAAAAAAACAAAACCTTATTTTAAAGCAGAGATTCTAGCTAAAAAGCTAGGCGCGCCTTGGGGAATGGCTTTTTTAAATGAAAGGGAATTGATTTGGACTGAAAGAAAAGGGCTTGTTAAAAAAATTGACATTTTAACAGGGCAGATTACTGTCATAAAAGCCCTCTTTAAAAACTTATATCACAAAGGACAAGGCGGACTGTTGGATCTGGCTTTACACCCAAAATTTAAAAAAAACAAACGGATTTACTTTACCTACTCCTTTTCAAAAGGAAAAAAGCAAACCACAGTTTTAGTGAGAGGCCAACTCAAAGGAAATCAAATTATAAATTTAAAAAAGCTTCGGACAGCTAAAGATTTTTATAACAGCGGGATACACTTTGGCTCTAGGCTGGCTTTTGATAAAAAAGGTTTTTTATTTATGACGGTGGGAGATAGAGGACAAAAAAAATCAGCTCAAAATCTATCTTCCCACTTAGGGAAACTTTTACGGCTAGATGAAAACGGAAAAGCTCCTCCTGATAACCCTTTTATAAAACATAAAAAAGCTAAGGCGGAAATTTACAGCTATGGCCACCGCAACCCGCAAGGTCTTTTTATTCATCCTGAAACTGGACAAATCTATTTACAAGAGCACGGACCCAGAGGAGGAGATGAGATCAACTTAATTGAAAAAGGCAAAAATTATGGCTGGCCCATCATCACTTATGGAAGAGCTTATATCGGATTTAAAATTGGAGAAGGGACTCACAAAAAAGGCATGGAACAGCCTATTAAACATTGGACACCTTCTATTGCCCCCTCTGGCTTGCTGATTTATTCAGGAAAAAAATTTACCGACTGGAAAGGAGATTTCTTTTCCGGCGCTTTAGCTTTAACTCATCTTAACAGATTAAAGTTTCGTGAGAGGCAAGTTATAAAAGAAGAGAGGCTTTTATCCTCTCTTAGATTGCGTTTTCGTGATGTGATTGAAGGGCCAAAAGGATTTATTTGGGCCAGCGTAGATCAGGGGATGATATTAAAAATCTCTCCTTTGTAAAAGATTTGCAATTCTTAAAAAGGTGATACCTAGTAATGAAATGGATTTTTCAGACGGGACTATTCTGCTATTTTCAGCGCAAGCTAAGCTCTCATTGCAGTTAAAATAATATCCAACAAACCCGCTAAAGGAGAAAAACGACATTTGGAAGCATGAAAATCAGGCTTTCTTGAAAGGCGAGAGTTGATATCCGTGAGAGACAGCCTTTCCTGTTCTTTTAAATCAAACCAATATTTATAACCTTCTTCTTTTCTATAAGTTTGCAAAGAGTAAACAGATACTATGCTATGCTCTAAACAGTTTTGTTTTTGTTTGTCACAACTTCCCTTTTCCTTCATTTTCACTGTTTTTTGCGCTGTCAGCGCGAGAAAACCTGTTTCTGAAACAAACAGTTTTTTCACCCAGCCGGATTTTAGGGCATTTTTATTATAGGTGGGGCTTCCTCCTATATCCACCACTTGAAACAAAGGATTATAGTTAAAAACAACAGATTTTTCCGCGTTTTCACAAATGATTCCGTCACAGCCTACACTTACAAAGGCAAAAAGAAGGATAAAAAAGCAGTAAAACCAATTTTCCATTTGCTGTTCTTAAAAAACTTATCGGATATATGCTGAAATTATTTAACTTTTTCATCCCTTACGACTGGATTTGACAAAATAAGTGAAAAAACCTAAAATAGAGCTTCCAGTGAAAAAGATTATGGTGTTTCTTTTTGGAAAAAAATACCCTATCTTTAATAAAGAAGGAGAGATAGAGCATTCCCGAAAAGATAGCTTTAAACAATGGAAAGAAAGATATACAGCCGATCCCAATAAAAATTGGAGAAATCATAAGGGAATGCATTTTAAAGATTCCCAATCCTGAATTGAATTGCTGTTAAAAAAAATTATTTTAGCCAGCCATCCTAAAAAACAGCACTTTAATTAAGAGCTAACTTGAAACCTTACCACTATATCTTAAAAAAGATGAGAAAGCTAAAAATATATAATAGAAAAGATTTTTCTATTTTTTATATGGTTTTTTAAAAACATCTGTAGTATTATAATATTGAAAATTTAAGGAGATATATGGAGTCAACTACACCAATTAGAGAGGAAATTTGGAGTCTTATAAAAGAGACTCAAAAAAACATAAAAGATCTGTCGGCCAGCCAAAAAAAATCGGCTTTAAAGGCAGAAAAAGAGATGAAGGAATTGAGAACCAGTCAAAAAGAGACAGATCAGCAAATCAAAACATTTTCCGCTGAGTTATCTGCCAGTCAAAAAGAGACAGGCCAACAAATCCAAAAAATAGGAGGCCGTTTTAACCAACGCTGGGGAGCTTTAGTTGAGTCTTTGGTTGAAGGGAAGCTGGTAAAAATCTTTCAAGAAAAGGGGATAGATATAACACAAACTCACACTCGCTCTAAAGTGGAATGGAGAAAATCCAAAGGCCATGTTGAAAAACGAGAGTTTGATATTATTGTCGCTAATGGAACAGAAGTTGTGGCTGTGGAAGTAAAAACCACCTTAACACCAAAAGATGTGGATGGTTTTTTAAAGACTTTGCAAGATTTCAAAAAGTATTTTCCAAGATACAAAACAGAAACAGTCTATGGAGCGGTAGCTTATTTAGCCAGTGAGAATAAGGCTGATTTTCTGGCAGAAGAGGAGGGGTTGTTTCTTATCCGCGCCACTGGAGACAGCGCCAGTCTTGTCAATAAAGAAGATTTTAAGCCAAAGCCTTTTTCTTAAGAAAATTTAAGCTCCCATAAATTATATGTTATCTCTATTAAAACTTAACTTTAGAAAAATCAAGATTCCCGCAGGCTGTTCTGACTTTTGAATCTAAAACCCTTCAGAATCCCTGACATTCAGAAGAAACTAAAAGCTTTTTGGTTTGGCTCGTCAACCTTTCAACAGCACTGGTTGCAGGTCTATTTATGTCATCTTCAATACCATTTTCCAAGTCTTTACATTGGTCATGAAGTTCATCAGCCATAGCGTAGATTTCTGTTATTATCTGATATTTGATTTTTTCTAGCGCTACTAAATATTCCTCAACTTCCCGCAATTCATCTTCACTTCTTCTAATTTTGTAATACTCTTTTAAAACTATAAATTATATCAACAGGTTAGGATTTTTTTCAGCGCCAGACTAAATAAGTTATACTGATCGTATTTGAAAATTCAGGTTGTAGCTAGACTCCCGCTTTCGCGGGAGTGACAGAAGGATGGATAGATGGATGGATAGATAGAAAACTCAAACAGGATCAGTCTATCAAACGACTTTAGCAATCAATTCAGTTTTATGTCTGTCAGCTGAGGAGAAATTTGCAAATCCCCTTCAGTCGCGGATTGAATTTGCTCCACGGAGACATCAGGAGCTTTTTCCAATAATAAAAAGCCTTTGTCTGTTATATCTATGACAGCCAGCTCTGTTACGATTCTGTGGACGCATTTTAACCCTGTTAAAGGGAGACTGCACTTTTTCAATAACTTGGACTGTCCTTTTTTATTTTGGTGTTGCATAGCAACGATCACTCTTTTAGAACCAACCGCCAAATCCATAGCTCCCCCCATGCCTTTCACCATTTTGCCGGGAATCATCCAATTGGCTAAATTGCCTTCCTGATCCACTTGCAGAGCGCCTAAAACACTTAAATCCAAATGAGCGCCCCTTATCATGGCAAAACTGTCAGAGGAAGAAAAATAACTGGCTCCTTTAACGGCTGTTACAGTTTGCTTGCCCGCATTGATTAAATCCGCAGACACTTCTGACTTTGAGGGAAAAGGGCCTATACCCAACAAGCCATTTTCACTGTGAAGCAAAACCTGTTTTTCATCTGGGATATAATTGCTGACTAAAGTGGGTATTCCTATCCCTAAATTCACAATAAAACCCTTTTGCGCCTCTTGAGCAATCCGCCGAGCCATTTGATTCCTGTCTAAAGGCATTTAACTTTCCCTCAATGTCAATTCTTCAATTCGCTTTTCATAGTTTTTTCCCTCAAAAACTCTCTGGACAAAAATAGCAGGGGTGTGAATCTGATCCGGGTCCAGCTCTCCCGGCTCCACTAGCTCCTCCACCTCGGCCACAGTCACCTTTCCAGCCATAGCCATAAGAGGATTAAAATTTCTAGCCGTTTGCTTATAAATCAAATTGCCAAACCTATCCCCCTTCCAAGCTTTCACAAGCGCAAAATCCGCTTTAAGAGCCGTCTCCATAACATAAGTCTGACCCTCAAACTCTCTCTTCTCCTTTCCTTCCGCCACTTGTGTCCCTACCCCTGTCGCGGTCCAAAAAGCGGGAATGCCCGCTCCGGCCGATCGAATCCGCTCCGCTAAAGTCCCTTGAGGAACCAGCTCAACTTCCAATTCCTTTGCCAAATATTGCCTTTCAAATTCTTTATTTTCTCCCACATAACTGGCAATCATTTTTTTTATTTGACGAGTTTGCAACAGCAAGCCCAAACCAAAATCATCCACTCCCGCATTGTTAGAAATACAAGTTAGGTTTTTAATGCCTTTTTGCTTGAGAGCGGAAATGGCGTTTTCTGGAATGCCGCAAAGCCCAAATCCCCCCACTAAAAGACTGGCTCCGTCTGGAATGTTCTGAATGGCCTTTAAAGCTGTTTCATAAACTTTTTTCATTCTGCCACCAACTGTCAATATAAATTGATTTCCTAAATAAAACAAGTTAATTTTAATTCAAATTATAGACTGAAACTTTAAAATTTGGAATAAGCCTAATTATACCGAGCCGGTTCGAAATTTTAGCTTGCTGTTCTGTCTTCCCCCAGAAGATGGGAACTCCCTTTGTAAAAGCAAGGTCTTTAGCTGTATCTGCTGTCTTCTCCTATAAGATGGAACCCTCACAAAAGCGAAAATCTTTAAAAAAACTTCAAATCTTAAACAAGATCGGCATAAGTAAAAGAGGATTTCAATGAGTTTATAGTCAAAAATTTAATTTTTTTGAAAATTATACTATCGTGTTTGAAAATTCCTGTTTAAAATGAGATTCCCACTTACGCGGGAATGACAAAGGCAACGGAAAATTCAAACAGGAACGGAAAATTCAAACAGGAACGGAAAATTCAAACAGGAGCAGAATAAAAAATAATATTAGGTAAAAGGATTTTTCTATGAGTTTAAAATGTGGAATTGTAGGTCTGCCCAATGCGGGAAAAAGCACGATTTTTAATGCTTTAACTGACTCCTCCCAAGCGGAAACAGGGAATTACCCCTTTTGCACAATAGACGCCAACAAAGGACAGGCGTTGGTGCCTGATGATCGCCTGAAAAAAATCAGCCAAATTATAAAATCTAAAAAAACCATTCCCACTTCTTTTGAGTTTGCAGATATTGCGGGATTGGTGAAAGGAGCCAGCCAAGGGGAGGGCTTAGGCAACCAGTTTTTATCTCATATTCGCTCTGTGGATTCTCTCATTCACTTGGTGAGGGCTTTTAAAGACAGTCAAATCACCCATGTTTATGGAGCGCCCGACCCTTTAAGAGACATAGAAATTATAAATACGGAGCTGTTGTTATCCGACTTAGAAATCGCGGACAAACGGCTGAAAAAAATACAAAAAACAGCTCAAAGCGCAGGAGATAAAGCACTCAAACAGGAAATGGAAATTTTGCAAAAAGCGATCCGCTTTTTATCTGAGAATAAAAATCTAAGAGAGTTGGAATGGTCTAAAGAAGAGTTATTTGCCTTAAAGCCTTTTAATTTTATCTCTTTAAAGCCCGCTCTTCATGTCTTCAATTTTAAAGAAGAGGATTTTGCCAATAAAAAAACCGATCTCTCTGTTGTGAAACAAAGCCTCGGCGAGAATGAAGACATCATCGCGATTTCTTGCGCTTTAGAAGCCGATATGATTGGCTGGAGCGATCTGGAAAAAACCGAATTTTTAAAGCCTCTGGGATTAAAAGAGCCTGTCTTGCATACAGTGATTAAAAAAGTTTATAAGCAGTTAAATTTAATTTCTTTTTTTACAGCTGGCGAAAAAGAATCCAGAGCTTGGACTGTTCAAAAAGAATCCTTAGCCCCCACTGCCGGCGGTGTCATCCACTCTGACTTTGAAAAAGGCTTTATCAGAGCTGAAGTTTATAACTATGAAGAATTGCTGGAGCATCAATCAGAAAAAACTCTCAAACAAAAAGGCTTGGTGAAAGTTGTCGGCAAAGACTATGTCGTTCAAGCTGGTGACATCATGCATTTTTTATTCAATCTGTAATTACTAATATTAATTAATACCCTTAGCTTTTAACCCTTAAAGCGTTTAAAGGTATAGCATAAAACTCATCTCCAAATCCAATGCTTCTATTGCC
>JAPPIY010000143.1 GCA_026914095.1 Oligoflexia bacterium | reverse complement strand
AAGAGGAAAAGCGAGGAGTAAAACCGCCTTCATCGCCAACAGCAATAGAAAAGCCTTTTGACTTTAATTCCTGCTTTAAATAATAAAAAACCTCACAACCAGCCCTCAAAGCTGATTTAAAAGAAGAAAAGCCAATCGGGACAATCATAAATTCTTGAATATCCAGCTCATTGCTTCCATGAGCCCCGCCATTGATAACATTCATCAAAGGAACCGGCAAAGACAATTCTTGATTTTTAAGACTGGCGTATTCATAAAGAGCCTTTTGAGACAGCTGAGCTGAGCCTCTTAAGCAAGCCAAAGACACCCCCAGCAAAGTGTTGGCGCCTAAATTTTCTTTGTAAGGGCTGTTATCCGCTTTTAAAAGCAGTCTGTCAATTTGCTTTTGATCTCTTATATCCTGCCCTTTCAAAAGGGAGGACAGCTTTTGGACATTTTGACAAGCTTTTTTCAAACCCTTTGAAAAAAAGTAATGAGGATCTTCATCCCTCAACTCTCTGGCTTCAAATCTCCCTGTAGAAGCCCCGCTGGGAACCACACCGTGAGAGACAAACTTCTTATCACATATTAAATCCACCTCCAAAGCGGGCTGTCCCCTGCTGTCAATGATCTCTCTGGCTTTCAACTGAGAAATTAAAAAAGCAGGTTTAACAGTTTCCAAATCAGATAAAGGCAGAAATAAGTTTTCCTCCTGACTGTAATAAATTTTTATCCTGTCTTCCACCCATTGAGCTTCGGTTTGATCCTTCCCTAAAAAAACAGGCAAAGTCTCCAAAACAGCCAGAAAGTAATCCCTCACTGTCGGGTATTTATCTTTATTAAAATCTGTCTGAAATGAAAAAAAATCTTTATGGCTCTCTTTGTTGTAGATCAATAGAGGGGGAGAAACAAAAAAACTAAAAAATTTATCTATTTTTTCGTAAAGGGCTTTTGGGCTGTCAAAAAAAGTCAAAGAGCTTTCCAGCCCCCCCCATGATTTTAAATGAGGGGCATTATGACCCACTGTAGTTACCAAAGCTTTATCTATAAACCTTTGTTGGTAGGCTCTTTGGATATTTCTTAGCAGAAGCTCCACTTGATCGGCTGACATCAAAGAATAAGGATCCCTGATAAAATCTATCTCTAAGGCTGTCATTTCAAAAAACCGGCTGGTGTCCAACTCATACCGATTTAAGAAAGTAAAAAAAGAGTTTGTGATTTTTCCGCTCAGATACACAAAAGAATCTATAACACAGCTTAGAAGGAAAGTTTAAGTTAAATTTTTAAATAAAGTCGGGAATTATAGACTTAAAACCGCAAATAGTCTATGAGAGCCTTTAATCGCAAGGGGTTTATCAGCGTTTACAAGATATGAGAATAAGCGTTTATGAATTTTATAAAATGCTGTAAATTTGAGTCCTGTCTTTGTTTTAAAATTTATTTATGTGGTGTTATACTGATCCTATTTGAAAACTCCGGTTTCAGCTGGATTCCCGCCCCTGTTTTCACGAAGATAAGCTTTCGCGGAAGCTTCGTCTCCTGGGAGAAGACGGAACAAGGCAATGGAAAATTCAAACAGGATCAGTATAAGCCTATAATTCCCGTTTTTATAGGCTTCTTACATTTATGAGACAAGCTCTAGCCAACAGGAAAATTCAAAAACAAGATCAATATTAAGCCTATCATTCCCAGCCAATTAAAAAGGCTTGCCAACAAAAAATAATTTTTATAAAGAAAGAGCTGTATAAAAAAAGGAGAATTTTATGTTAGCCCTTCTTTACAATCAAAACCTAATATTTATATTTTTAGCAAGCGGAGCCGGATTGGGCTTAGCCTATTTGTTATATCACAGAATAAAAAAACAATCGGCAGGCTCTGAAAAAATGGAAAAAATTGCTGAAAACATCCATTTAGGAGCTATGACCTTTTTAAAGGCGGAATATAGCAGATTGGCTGTTTTTGTAGCTCTAGTAGCTACAGCCCTATTTTTCAGTTTTGACTGGCAGGTTGCTTTTGCTTTCTTTTTAGGCGCTTTATGCTCTGCTACAGCGGGTTTTATTGGCATGAAATCCGCCACTCGCGGGAATGTGAGGACAGCTCAAGCCGCCAAACAGGACGGAATAGCAAAAGCTCTTTTGATCGCCTTTAATGGAGGGGCTGTGATGGGAATAGCTGTCGCCAGTTTAGGGCTTTTAGGATTAGGATTTTTAGTTTTTTCTAATATTCCTATGCTTTCAACAGAACTCAACTTTATGTTAGAGGATTTCTTACAAGAAAACTCTTTTTTATCTGTCATTTCCGGTTTTTCTATGGGAGCCTCTTCCATTGCTCTTTTTGCCCGTGTGGGAGGCGGTATTTTTACCAAAGCGGCTGATGTGGGATCAGACCTTGTCGGCAAAGTGGAAGCGGGAATTCCAGAAGATGACCCCCGCAATCCCGGAGTGATTGCCGACAATGTGGGAGACAATGTGGGAGATGTCGCTGGAATGGGAGCTGATATTTTTGAATCCTATGTGGGAGCTATGGTTGCCTCCATCACTCTGGCTGTCACAATGTCCTTTACAGACATACATATACTTTTTGGAGAAAACACTTCTAAAACTTTTTTGATGACACTGCCTATCTGGCTGGCAATGCTTGGCCTAATATGCTCTTTTGTTGGAATTTTCTGCATGAATTTACTTAAAAAACTCAAACCCTCTTTTGCTTTAGCGGGAGCGGAACTCACAACAGGATTTTTATTTTTAGCTATAACCGCTGGCATTTTTTGGTCTATGGCCATTACACCCAAACTTTTTCTTGTCATTTTAGCCGGACAGCTGGGAGGTATTTTAATTGGAAAAGTCACAGAGTTTTATACGGCGGGACAGCCTGTTTTCCGTGTCGCTCGGGCTTCTAAAACAGGACCAGCCACCAATATTATCTCTGGAGTGGCTTTGGGTTTAGAATCCTGCGCTATCCCTTTATTTTTAATTGCTGTCATAATTGCCAGCTCTTACTGGCTTTGCGGTCTTTACGGCATTGCCCTGTCCGCCGTTGGCATGCTGGCCAATGTAGGGGTCACAATGAGCATTGACGCTTATGGCCCTATTGCTGACAATGCGGGAGGAATAGCGGAAATGTCAGGGTTAGGCCCTGAAGTCAGAAGCATCACCGATCGCCTGGATTCTCTTGGAAACACAACAGCGGCTATTGGAAAAGGCTTCGCTATCGGCTCTGCCGCTTTAACAGCTTTAGCCCTTTTTGTCGCTTTTAAACAAGCTCTTTTAACGGGAGGAGTTGATCTCAGTATGGACATTACCAATCCAAAAGTGGTAACAGGCCTCTTTTTAGGAGCTATGGTTGTTTTATTTTGCGCCAGCCTTACCATGACTTCCGTGGGAAAAGCCGCAGGGAGAATGGTGGAAGAGATTCGCCGCCAATTTAAGGAAATTACCGGCCTCTTAGAGGGAAAAGCAGAGCCTGACACCAAAAAATGTGTGGAAATTTCAACTAAAGCGGCCCTTAGAGAAATGATCTTGCCGGGTTTAACGGCGGTTTCAGCCCCTGTTGTTATCGGTTTTATTTTAGGGCCAGAAACTTTAGGAGGAGCTTTAGCCGGCTCTTTAATAACAGGTGTAACTCTGGCTCTTTTTATGGCCAACTCCGGAGGAGCTTGGGATAATGCAAAAAAATACATTGAACAGGGTCAGTTGGAAGGTGAGAAAAAAGGCGGTTCAGCCCATTCGGCAGCTGTCATTGGAGATACTGTGGGAGACCCTTTTAAAGACACCACAGGGCCAGCCATGAATATCATTGTAAAATTGATGTCTATAGTCGCTTTGCTGATCGCTCCCTTTTTAGTTTGATTTTTTTCACTTTATCTAAAAAAAATAATGTAGATAAAATTTTTACTTAGGTTTTATTTAGGAATTTTAATTCGCTATTTCTTGGTTTTTGCTACAGCATTAGAAGCTTCCTTAAATCAGACAATTTTGTCAATTAAGCTTTTGTAATTCTTACAAGAGAAGATTAAACATTTCGATTAAAATGCGTTTAAATGCCTGTTTTTAGGAATCCTAGTAATGACAGAATAAAAATTACAGCCCATATTATACTTGGATTCTTATAACTGTTTTTTTGGTTTGAATAAGCTATAGCTAGACCTGTGCTTGTAGCCGCCGGAAGTAAATTTTCAATTTTATCAAAAAGAGTTTTATAGCTTTCATTTTGAATTTTAAAAAAATTATTTAACTCTATTTCTTTTTGATCTAACCTTCCCTTGAGACCACCAGAATAATTACCTTGTTCATCCTTTTCACCAAACACTTTAATAAAGAACTTATCAATATCTTCCTGTTGAAACTAGAGAAAGTATGTTAAACTTCAAGATGAAGATAATAAAAAAGAGATTAAAAAGCTCAAAAATGTAGCTTAATTATTTTTTCTTGCAGTAGTCTTTTGGAGTAGCTAGCCATCTTATTATTAAAAGACTCATTTATTTTCAAGAAAGCTTTTTTTTATATTTTTTCTAAAATCAAAAAGCGGACTGCGCCCTGCTAAAAGTTGGACAGATTTCGGTAAAAGCTCCGCTCGCAGAAAGGGTATAAAATGGGATTTATTCCACCCACAGACCTAAAGTTTAAGTTTAGACAGCCATGAACTGGCCAAACGGATTTGTATTCCATTGGGATAAGTCTTCTCTCTTTTTATATTTTGCGCCAATTGAACAAACTTTATATTTTTAAATGATTTTGAAAAATATTTTAAAGCTTCAGAAGGCTGATCTTCAGATTGTTTCACCTCACATAAAAGCTGAGGTTTATTGTCTTTTACAATTAAAAAATCCACTTCCTTTTTATCCTTGTTTCTCAAATAAAACAAACCCATGTCTTCACCTTTTATATCTTGACAAAAGTGAATCTCTTTTAAAAAAGAGCAGGCAACTAAATTTTCAAGCCTTAACGATTTATTCCTTACCAACGCTATATCATAAAAATAATACTTAGGAGATTTAATAAGAGAGCGAGCTATATTTTTATTCCAAGGAGTGACTTTAAATATAATGTAGAGGTTTTCTAAAATTATCAGCCAGCTTTTTACAGTTTTAGCAGAGCAGTTTAAGTCTTCAGCCAAAGAAGAGTAAGAGATAGGAGAACCCACTCGATCTCTCAATAGTTGAACCAGCGTCTCTATGGAAGAAAGAATTTTAATATTCTCCACAGTGAGAAGATCTTGTTTTAAAATAATATCCAATTGTGATTTTTTCCACTTTCCATAAAAAGAATTTGCAGATCTCAAAAAAGGCTCAGGAAAACCGCTAAAGTTTAACAACTTTGTTAGAGCTGTTTTATGAGAGCAGAGATTTAATTTTACAACTTCTTTTATATCAAAAGGATGCAGGCGAAAATGAAAAAAACGGCCCGCCAGAGAATCTCCCATTTTTTTATAAGTATCTAAACGAGCGCTTCCTGTTATTAAAAGTCCTGGGGGCAGACCTTCTGTATCATAAATTCCTTTAAGCCACAGTTTCCAGCCCGATTTTTTGTGAAGCTCATCAAAAATGATATATTTTTTTTCTCTATCCCAAGATTTTTCTATTAAAATCTTATGATGCTCTCTTTCGTCATAGTTTAAATAATCAAAAGACAGACCTAAATTTTTTGACAATGTGGTTTTGCCGCACTGTCTAGGCCCCGTAATAATTAAAATTTTATGTTTCAAATCTTCTTTTAAATGAGAAGACAAATAACGGTTTAAAAGCAGTTTCATACTCTTACCTTACAACAAACTTGAAATAAAATAAAGACTAAAATGACCTATAGGTCTGTTTAGTCGTGACTTTTCTGGAATAGAGGTCTTTTTAGGTAATACACGCAGAAAACGGAAAAAGCCGCTTAATTTTCAGACTCTTTTTCAAAAAATTACAAATAAAAACAAAAAAGAACTTCAAAAAAAACTCTTTAAAAATTGTTTTCACACATTTGAAAACAGCGCTTTTAGAGCGGTTGAAAGCTCAAGGACACGGCAGTTATTTTGTTTATATTCCTGTTTCAATTCAGCTACTATTTGAATGGAATGCTTAGGCTTTAATTTTTCGGAATAATATTTAAGAGAACTAGAAATTTTATTATCAGAGAGCTTTGCCTCTACCAAAGCAAATAACTTGTTGTCTTTTAATAAAACAAAATCCACTTCCCTAGATTCTTTGTCTCTCAGATATTTGAGTTCAAAACTAAAGCCTTTGGCATCTTCCAAATAATGAATTTTTTTGAGAAGATGAGTGGCTACCATATTCTCAAAACGAGGCCCTTTATCCTTTTCAATAATAAGATCTCCATTATCAAAAAAATAAACCTTAGGAGGTTTTTGGACCGCGCGGGACAAGCTTTTTGTATAGGGCCAAACGGAAAAGCAAAGATACATTCTATTTAAAATTTCCAACCATAACTTAGCTGTTCTCGGAGATATTTGTATAGAATTCGCCATATTTGACAAAACAGTCAGTTGTCCGCCATTCCTGCGAAGCAAATCAACAAATAAAGTCATATCCTGTATTTTTTTCACAAACTCTATATCTCTAACATCCTCTTTCAAAATTCTATCAAAACGCTCTCTCCTCCACCTGCGGGCGGATGACTCGCTTCCATCCAAGAAAGGCTCAGGAAAGCCCCCCACACTCATTAACCTCTTAAAACCTTCTTTTTGAGTCATTCTAGGAGGAAGCTCATCCAATGTAAAAGGATGAAGACGCCAATAATGATACCGGCCCAATAAAGAATCTCCCCCTCTCCGATAGACATCCAATCGGGCGCTTCCTGTTATTAAAAATTTATGCAGAAAATGAGTTTTATCATAAATCCCTTTAATCCAGTTTTTCCACAAACGGTATTTATGAAGTTCATCTAAAACAATCAATTCATGATCCTCATCCCATTTTTTATTTATTATCCCATATCTGTCTTCATCAAAATCCCAATTAAGGTATAAGCCTGTCTTCATTTTTTTATAGGGAAAATTCTTCAAAATGTTTTGAGCTAAAGTTGTTTTTCCAACTTGCCTAGGACCTCCTAAAAAAACCATTTTTTTGGATAAATCTTTTTTAATAGGAGCTTCTATAAATCGTCTCATAATGGCTATTATATACTCTATTAAAAAATAGTCAAGTCTATTTATGACTTTATTAAAAAATAGTCACTTAATAAAAAATGAGCCTAAATTAACAGTCTTTATACTTGGTTTTAATTCTATCCTTATTTATTTCCCAGAGAAATCGCTCAAAACTCTTTCATTTCCTTAGTTTGAAGATTCTTTATGCAAAGTTAAGTCTATAATTCCTGAGTTTTTCAGTTTCTTTTTTCAAAAGCTTAAAGATGAGAAGTTTAAAACGAGTTCGGCCCCCGTTTTCACAAGGACAGGCTTTGACCCCTTCGCGACTGAAAGTCGCTGAGTGGCAATCTGAGCTTTTGCAGAATACCAACGGAAAATAAATCCAAAATTCAAACAGACAGTATATAAAACGGAAACTTTTAATCTACTAAGCCGCCACAAATCGGCTTGCTGGCATTTTCAGGATCCCAATCAGAACTAGCCCAGCTGTCATCTAAGTCATTGATGCTGTCAATTTTTGACTCGCCTGTTCCTTTAACCCATTTATCGCCGCTGGCGCTATCTGCTCCATTGATCTTATCTTTGATAATATCCTTAACAAAATCTGAAAAGATATTAGAGTTAAAGAGATTTTCCCTGTCCCTTTCATCAATGCCAGCTCCTATTTTGCAAATCACTGTCAGACAAGCCACTGTTATATTATCCCTTCTGCAACTTTTATGGGTTTGCAAAAAATAATCTAAAAAATAATCCATAGCTGTATCATTTCCTGTATTTATAGCATATTCAAACAAAGTTTTTCTATCTATCTCTTCAATAAAAGGATTTTCCACTGTATCCAGCTCAAACCGATCCACTAAGCTTAAAAGCTCTTCTAAAGTTTCAAAATCATCATCCTCATCTCTCATAACTTCCGCCACTTCGGAATTTTCAGCAATCCAAATTAACACATCTTCCGCATCACTTTTCCTATAGTCCCTAATCAAAGAGTCAAAACCAGCGATAGAGACATTAATAAACCAATCCAAAGGCTCCTCATCAATACCCTCTAAGTTGCTCAATCGCCCCGTTTTAAGCGCTGTCCAAACATCATATATAGCTGTAATATTATCTGGAGTCAGCTCCGCGCACTCTTCTTTGTCATCCTTTCGTCTATACATTTCTTTACAGAGATCATAACATTCATGATTCGATCTTTCATTCTCACAAGAATCTCCTTTTTTTGCCCGGCTTAAAGTAGAGTCTCGATCCGGGTCTTCTGTTCTTCTTCTTGTATAATCTGAATCATCTCTAGGACCTACAGAAGGGAGTGTTTGGATAGGACCATTATAATAAGGAGGATAACCCGGATTGTTATTGGGAGGATAACCGGGATTATTAGGGCGATAACCCTGATTGTTATTAGGAGGATAATTTGCAGGCGGCACATATCCCGTGCAACCCAGCAATAAAGCTAGCAATACAATAAGACTTTTAAATTTTAAATTTATCATCATTCACTCCTCACTTAAAAACCGTTTGGTTTTTTAAGCTTTTCATTAAACTTATCGGTTCTATAAAAATAAAACTTTAAATTTCATATTTATTTTCTATTTTCCCGCTCTTTTGAGCAAAAAACCTGTTTTATAAAGGAAATTTGCTCACTGCGCAGGCCTTTTTCACAGACTAAAGTCTTATTTAAGTGTCTCAATCCTATTTGAATTTCGGAGAATTATATAGCGATTCTGTTTAGGTGTTCGGGGTTTAACTGGCTTCCTGCATCCATGTTTTCACGAGGACAGGCTTTCGCAGGAAACGACAGTTAGGTCGGAAATTTCGGGAATTATAGACTTAACTTCGCCTTGTTCCTTTAAACTAATCTTCTTTTAGTTTTTGAAAAAAGAAACTCAAAAATTCAAATTCAGAACGGTTTATCTTCATTTGTTCAAGCTGATAAGAAAAGGCGGAATCAGATGAGATAAAAAGCTCAACCAACCAGCAATATCACCCTCAAATTTGAGAAACTCTTTAAGGCGCGTAGCAAATACGAAAGACCAACATAAATTGAGAATCCTTTAAGGCGGGCCTAAATACGAAAGACTAACACAAAACTGAGAGCTTTTTTAGGCGGGCATAAATACACAAGACCAAGGCTTAATCGCGGGGCCTGTGAGCCAGCGAGCTATCGCTTGCGGGCTTCACAGGCTGGCAAAGATAAGCCCAGCCTCTTAGGCTGGGCTTACAAAGGGTAAAGGGATCAAGGGTTACGGGTCCTCACGAGGCGGAAACCAACACGGTAGTTCCCGTAGTTCGGGTGGCCGTCGTGGCGAAAAGCCGAGCGCAGGCTCCTCGCGTCGTTGCTCCAACTGCCGCCACGAACAACACGGTTGGATCCGGTCGTAACCAAAGGATCTTTCTTCCCCGGCAATTCTCTCTGCCAAGCATCCTGAACCCACTCCCAAACATTTCCATATACATCATATAAACCCCAAGGATTAGGGCTTCTGTCTCCTTTCACAGCCCGCGTCCCTATTGAGTTCTTTCCATATATAGCATATCTCCCCAATTGAGAGGAATCATTCCCAAAAAAATACGCCGTCTTTGTCCCTGCTCTCACAGCCCACTCCCATTCCGCCTCAGTCGGCAAACGATAACATATACCTGAAAGGCGAATCCTTCCTGTTGGATGCCCCTTCCTGCAAAAAAATAAAGCATTAAGCCGTCTAATATACTTCTGAAGCGCGCTAAAAAAGTGGACTGAAGTTAAGAGTAACAATAAGAGTTA
>JAPPIY010000240.1 GCA_026914095.1 Oligoflexia bacterium | reverse complement strand
GCCTAAAATCTCAGATAGGCTTTTTGCTACAAAACAAAGCAGTCTGCTTTTCCCTGTCTGGCTTGAATTTTCCTGCTTTACAAAGAATTATAAGCGGGTTGTAGAGGCAGTTTGTTGCTAAGCTGTGGATTAGTTTCCAATGTTTTTACCCTCTTTTTTTTCTCAAGACTTTCTTTTGAAAGTACCTTTTTTTTTGCTGATTTGACGGCTTTTGCAACACCGCCTGCCTCTAAAAAAGTTAAAGAAAAAAACACTTTTGCCATATAAAGGTCCTTTTGTTTTTCTTTCAATTTAGAAATTTTTTCAAATTGTGTCCCTGTCAAGCGCCGGTTTAAAGAGATATTAGCTGATTTTTGAGCCTCCTTTAAATCCATAAAACTTATAGCGCCCGCTGTTCCCAAACAAAAAGCAAAAGCTACGCCGCCACTAAAAAAACAGGGAATCATGCTTAAATAACCTATTTTGGCATGAATGTCTTGTTTCATATCTTCAGATTTTTCAGCTTTAATGCGAGCTGTTTCTGCTATCAGGCAATACTTTGAGCTGTTCCCCTTCCCTTTATCTTCATCCAACAGCTCTTCCACTAAGGACTCATAAGAAATTAACAGACTCATATTCTCTTTAGAGGCCTTGATCTCCTCTTCTAAAAACTTTGTTAAACTCTGTTCCATTTTTGAATAAGCTTGAACTAACTCCCAGTTATTCGGCGCCTTGGATTTAATATAGCCCAGAAGGAGATTTTGGCCAATGATTTCAAAATAACGGGTTCGGCTTTGCTCTCTCAAACTCCGCTCTACTGTTTTAAGGCGGACTTGATCACCTGAGCTTAAATACTTTTCGCCAGCAAGAGGCAGGTAAAGAGAGCCTCCTCCCTCAAGCCTTCTCTTAAATTCAGAGGAATCCAAGAGATCTAAAGGGGTTTTTGATAAAAATTCCACATAGGCTTTTCCTGCTGTTTTCTTTTCTTCTTCTGTCAGTTTTGGCAAATCGATAAAACCAGATACAAGATGAGAGGGTCTGCTATCCAACCAAGTCGCTCTGTCAGGCAAAATTCGATCCTCTCTGATAAGAGAAAGGGCCAGAGAAAGCTGAAGCCGCATTTCCGGATAACTTTTTTTCAGCTCAGATTTTACAGCTTTGACCGCTTTTTCACAGCTTTTTTGGATTTTCGGCCAGCTTTCCCCCTTATACACTTCAGTCAGCCAATTTTTATTTTGTAAGGGAAGGGCGCAGGCTTTTAGCAAGCGAATTTCAAAAAGCTTGCTTTCAATTTGACCTATCACCCGCGCCTGTAGTTTTTCTTTAAAAGCGCTTTCCTTTAGGGAGGCTGTTGTTCCTTCTATGAAATTCCATAACTGTCTAAAAGATGGATTCTCCCATAGAAATTTTTCCACATCACAAAAAGCGCAAAAGCCTCCTTCTGTTTTTTCCTCCCAAGATTCCGTGTCTTCTTCGATGACAAAGGGCTGTTCCGGCATATCCTGACAACTGTCATAGTGAGGCCAGTGTTTTTCTGGTTGAGCTGAAAGCTCAAACACAAGAAAAGAGAAACTTACAAGAGAGCCTATCAAAAAATAACAGATTGTTTGTCTCAAATAAACCCTCCTGCAAATCAAATCTTAATCATGCCGAGTCGCTTAGCGGTTTCATCGTCAAATGGAAGTTTTGTGGAATTATCATACACTGCTCCTGTTAGTTTCGCGTCTCTTAAGTTTTGCACTGCGCTTAAATCAGCTCCTTGCAATCTAGCTTCTCTGAAATCCGTAAAATCATTAACTTCACCATTAATTTTTGTTTCCTGCATTTTTGCTCTTTTAAAACTAACATTATAAAGTTCCTCTATATTCTCTCCAGCTCGAGTATTAAACAGAGTGTTAATCGTTGCTCCTTGCATTTTTGCATCTTTAAAATTAGCTCCTCTAATAATTACAAAATGCCATGTTGCGTTTTGTAGCTTAGCTTTTTCCAGATTTGCATTTTCAAAACTTACTTGACGGAGTAGGTTTGAGTGAGTTAGATCCGCTCTTCGCAAATCTGCGTTGTCAAACCTTAAAACTCTACTTGGATTGTCATACTCGAATCCCCTTAAGTAAGCTCCTTGTAAGTTTTCTCCTTGCAACTCTGTTAGTTTAGCTTGTCGGAGTTTTGTTATAATATCCTGAGCGGCTTGATACACTATTCTGAATTTGGATTGTGGGCTTCTTTCAGTAAAATCACCGCTAAACTGAGCTTTGTAATAAAAAAATCCCAGGCTCAGCGCGCCCACTAAAAAGACAGAAGACCCTCCAAAGACCCATAGCTTCTTGTTTTTAAATAGATTTGTCATTTTTCCTCCTTTTTTATTTTTCTGTGTGAAGTTTTATCCGTTTTGTTAAAGAAAAAACCTCAAATACAGATGTATATATGAAAAATATCGGTCTTCTTCTTCTTCTTCTTCTTGAATTTTTTTTACAGCTGAGAAAGTATTTTAGAAAATCCAACTCAAATCTAATTAAAAAGCTCTTTGCTTTATCTAGCCTTTGAGTAAAGCAGTTTTTATGGGAATTATATACATGACTAGCCAAAAAGCTCTAAAAGCCTTTAAATATAAGGGTTTCAAGGAATTTACTATTCAAAAATAAAGGTAAAAGTTTTAAGCGATTAAAGCGGTTTTCTTCAGAGAAAAAGCCACAAAGCCTTGAAATTTGGCGAGTCAAGTATATAATTCCCGTTTTTATGGTAAATGATTGTTTGTTTGATACACTGTAATTTATACAACAAGGAGTTAAACTTAACAGAACGAAAGGCCATAAAGCTGACATCTAAGGTAAAAACCACTTTGTCAAAGGACTAGCCTGCCCTCTCTCTATTAGGCTATAGTCTTGTTATCTGTAAATTATTGCTATCATATAATTTTGAAATAAAAACAAAACTGCTTAGGGCTAAGAAGTTTAACTCCTTTTGCTTTTTTCACATTTAACAATTTCTTATCGCCAGTAACAATCAGTTCCGCTTTGGCTGTAACAGCAAGCTCTAAAAGAAAATGATCGGTTTCATCAGGGAAGTAGGTGGTATTTATAGTTTTTGGATGAACCATAATAGAGTGATTGAGAAGTCTTCCTAAAACTGGCTTAATGGATTTTTGATCTTGCAGTATTCTGGAAATGTAAGGCTTTTTAAAGACTTCATTTAATTCCTGCCGCAACTCTTGACTCATAGCAACTTGAAAATGTTTAAACAGCCATGCATCAATGATCTTAGCAGGGTAAGAGGCTCCATCTAAAAAACCGCTTACAATAACATTTGTGTCAAGAACAACGGGCTTTCTTTTTTGTGGACTCACGGCGAATTTCTCTTTGGGCTTTTATAGCCATAGTCATAATTTGCTGGCTTGAATAGGTTTTTCGTTTTGAGTTTTTTCTAATGTTAGAAAGAATTTTTAAGGCTTTTTTTTCTTCTAGAGATGCAGATTGGCATACTTTTTTAATACTAAAGCGAATCAGCTCTGCTACAGACTTATTTTGTATGAGAGAAAGAATTTTTAAAGTATCTAACTCCTCCTCTTCAATATAAACTGTTGTTTTTTTCAACATAACTAATGACCTATATGCCATATTACCATATATATAGGATATGTCAATTTTTTAATAAAAAAGGGCTCTAGATGCTTTTTTTATAGTTTGCAGGTTTTTGGATTGCCTGACACTATATCGGTCAAAATGGAGGAAGAATGTTGATAATAATATCGACTCAACCTAAAATTTTGGTAGAGAGAGCTTGTCCCTATTTGCGCTTTTTTCTGCGATTTCGCTGTGATTGATCAGTAAGGAGCGTGAAACTGCGGGAAAAGCAAGGAAAAAGCATAGCGGGTTAATACTTGATTTTACTGAATTATTCAGTTTTTTTCTCGTTTTGAAAGCTTTTTCTCGCGCTACTTCTAAGACAGACCACAAATGTCTAAAAGATGGATTCTCCCATAGAATTTTTTTCAAATCACAAAAAGCGCAAAAGCCTCCTTCTGTTTTTTCCTCCCAAGATTCCGTGTCTTCTTCGATGACAAAGGGCTGTTCCGGCATATCCTGACAACTGTCATAGTGAGGCCAGTGTTTTTCTGGTTGAGCTGAAAGCTCAAATACAGACGTATATAGTGATCCTGTTTAGGTTTTCCGGTTTTTAAATATTTAGGCTCTTTCTTCAAAAACTTATAAATGAAAGGATTAAAATCTCAAACATGCATTTTGCCACAAAGCGCCCTGAGGGCGCATTGTGGTCAAAGCCGAACTCGTTTTAAGCCTTTCATTTATAAGTTTTTGAAGAGTATTCAACACTGAAATTTAAAACAAGATTACTATATATGAAAAATATCGGTCTTCTTCTTGAGTTTTTTTTTAGCGGGGAAGGTATTTTACTAAATCCAACTCAAATCTAATTAAAAAGCTCTTTGCTTTATCTAGTTTGCCCTCTATCTATTAGGCTATAGTCTTGAATCTTATATTTCTTGTTTTTCGACTCAAGAGTATCACAAAAAACAGCAACAGAGACAAAAAAATTTCATTGATATAATAGCCCCAACTCATAAATAAAGTTTTTGGCGGGTTCTTATAATAAGGAACCTTATACCGATAAAACCAAGCTTTATTCATAGGAGAGCGAGGCGCCAATGTCCCATCGGCATAAACCACTCCAGAAAAGCCCGTGTTGGTACTGCGGATTATAGGCCGTCTGATTTCAATCGCTCTTGCCAAACTCATTGTTAAGTGCTGATAAGGCTCTTGCCACGAGCCATACCAAGAGTCATTTGTAAGATTCACTAAAAACTGAGCCTCTTTATTAGCCAATTCACGGCTTAAATGATCAAATAAAGCCTCATAACAAATCTGCCAGCCAATTTTTTTACTTTCCATCTCTTGAACTTGTAGGGAATCTCCTGGTGTCAGACTGGATCCAAAATAAGGAAATAATTTTTTTAGAAAAGGCCATTTATCCGTGAGAGGAATATACTCTCCAAAAATAACCAGCTTCATCTTATCATAAACGGGCTGTAAAATATTTCCCTCTCTGTCAAAAGCAACCAAAGAGTTGCTATACTGATCTCCATCTCTAGTGAAAGCTCCTGTAACTAAAGGAATTTTCAAAACCTTCACCAGTTTAGAAAGACCCATTGCTCTTGTTCGGTTTTTATTGATGGTATAAGGGTAAGCCCCCTCCGGCCATACAATAAAATCAATGTCTTTAGCTTTTACCTTATCTTTTTTCATCTGCTTTAAAGAGCGGTAAGTGAGGGTTCTCAAGGCATAAAAAGCTTTTTGCTTAAAATTTTTAAACGGCTTAGGGTCTTCCTCCTTTGAAGATATATTATGTTGAACTAATATAACATTTAAATTTTCATCGGGAGCTGGGAGCCTCTTTTTTAAATAAAATCCCAAACCATTTAAAAATACAAATAGGAAGACAGCTCCTGACAGAGCCTTAACTCCCACCCTATCCAAACGAATGCGAGTCAAAGCCAACATTAGCTTTTTTATTTTATTCTGCTCTAATTGGAGTTTTGAGGTTTTTTCTGAAGATTCCCGCTTTCGCGGGAATGACGGCTTTTGTAGGAATGACGGCTGTTGCGGGAGTTCATCTTTCTTGGAAAAAAACGGAACAAGCTGGGATAAAAATTTAAACAGGCTTGATGTGTTTTCCCCCGAATAGCTTTGATTTTTTTGATAAAGATGATGATAGACTATCAAAAACAAAAGATTAAAAATATAAAACACAGTGTCTAAAAAACGAAAGCCCCAAAGCTCTGCTGTTTGCGCCCCCCATAAGCCTCCCCAAAACCAGGGGTAGCCCATATTCCAAGGGAAAAGTGTAGGAATAAGGGAGTGTAAAACAGAAAAAATAAGAGGAAATAAAATCAGCTTAACAGGCGTTGAATTTAAAACGCTCTTTTTCGTTACAACAAACCAAAGCCAGCCTGAAAGGGCCACATAACAAGCCACGGCCGAGCAAAATAGTAACAATAAAATAAAACTGAAAAGCCAGTTGATTCCTCCAAAAAAATGAAAGGTGTAGATCATCCAATTAAAACCAATACAAGCCGCTATAAATTGAGTGGTAAAACAAGCCACAAGAACCCGCTTTAATGAGTTCTGTTGATAAATAAAATTCCACAGAGGGACTAAACAAAACAATAAAAGAAAAAATGGAAAAGGGATAAAGCTACAGCCAAAAAGAACTCCAGACAAAATAGAAGATTTATAAATTTTAAAAAAATCTTTAAGAGCCAGATAAAATCTCATCCATAACCTCCTCTACTCCCACCTTTTCTGTGTGAAAATCACTCACTGAAAACTGGTTTAAAATCTGAATCACAGTCTTTTTTAATTGTTTTTCAGGAACACGAATTTTAAGCTGACTGCGATCTTTGCTCCATTCACAATGAAACTTCTCCTCCAAGTCTCTTGAAAAGCTCTTCACCTCTTCTTCAAAGTTAAAAACTAAGGTTTTTTCTTTTCGGAAACGGCCTTTAAAATCATCTATAGAGCCTTCAAATTTTTTTACCCCCTCTAAAATTAAAATAATTTTTTCACAAAGAGCCTCCACATCCGCCATATAATGAGAAGTTAAAATTATCAATGGTTTTTTTTCTTGATAGTAATCTTTTAAAAAAGCTCTCACGCTCTTCTGAGCAACTATGTCTAAACCAATAGTAGGCTCATCTAAAAAAATAACTTTAGGCTCATGGAGCAGGCAGGCCATTAACTCCATTTTCATCCTCTCCCCTAAAGAGAGCTTTCTAACAGGAATGTGAAACAGCTTTCTAGTATTCAGCCTCTCCCCCAGCTCATTAACCCTTTTTCTAAAATCTGTCTCCTCAATTTCATAATATTTTTGAAACAATAAAAAGGAATCCATAACAGGAATATCCCACCACAACTGAGCCTTCTGCCCCATAACTAAACTGATATTTTTTTTAAAGCTGTTTTTTCTATGGCTGGGGATTTCGTTTAAAACCTTCACTGTCCCGCGGCTGGGAACAATGATCCCTGTCATCATCTTCATTAAAGTTGTTTTGCCAGAGCCGTTAGGTCCTAAAAGCCCCACCAAACCATGACTTCCAAGCTCTAAATCAAAATCCTTAACCGCCGGGTTGATATAATAATCTCTTTTAAAAAAAGAGCGAACAGTTCCCTTAAAACCCTCGTTCTTTTTAAAAACTTTAAAATCCCTAGACAGCTTCCTGCATTCAATCATATCTGCCTTTTATGGCTTATTTATCGCTTTTCGGCAAGTTTTTATTAAAAAAGCTTTTATAAACTGGCCTCTCAAAATTTTAAAGCTCAAAGCTTTCTCTGTGCTTGCGTTTCTCTATGGTTGAGCTCTTAACTACTGTCACTATCATCGGTGTCATATCCGCTATCGCCATTCCTTCCTATCTCTCTTATAAAAACTCAAGCAAAAAAGCGGGTGTTGAATCCGTCTTAACAGAAGCCTATGACAAAGTAAAATCCAACCAGCTCCTTGACCTAGACACCGATCTTGCTGAGTTAAATGAAATTTATTTGACTCAAGCTAATGGAGCCAGCTGGAAAGCCAATAACAACAGCTCTCAAACCAAAATAACAAAATGGGAGAACAATTGGTGTTTGGAAATTAATCTGGGAGATTCGGCTTATAATAAGGCCGCCTCCTGTATTACAGCTCAAGGGGATATTGTTCACACAGACAGCAGAGCTGGGACTGTGGGGAACTGTGGAGCTGGCTGTAGTTTTACAACAACAATTTCATGTACAGGTGGACAATTTTTTAATGGAATTTCTTGCGTCTGCCCTTCTGGAAAAATCTGGAATGGATCCAACTGTATATAACCTTACCGACTTGTACCGGAGGACAAATCTTACAAGGAACTAACTGCGTCTGCCCGGCGGGATCACACTGGAGCGGCTCTAGTTGTATCTCTTGCCCCCCTCCACGAACTTGGAATGGATCCACTTGCGATTGCCCCACTGGGCAAAACTGGAGCGGCTCTAGTTGTATCTCTTGCCCCCCTCCACGAACTTGGAATGGATCCACTTGCGATTGCCCCGCTGGACAAACTTGGAGCGGCGGCAGTTGTAACTAAACTAGAAAAATTTAATAAACTCACTGGAAGCCGACTCATAAAAACTTAAAGCTTTTTTGCTAAGTGATCTATTAAACTATAGGTATTTTTTCCAAAAAGCCTCAAAACCCTTACAAATAAAAGGTTTCTTTCTCTAAAAATGTTATATCTCTAGTTTAAAATTTATGTATGGTGTTATATACCAATCGTGTTTAAAAATTCAGGCTACAACTAGACTCCTGTTCTCCGCTTTCGCGAAGACAAGCTGAGCGGGAGTGATAAAAGGGAGGAAAATTCAATCAGTTTAAAACTTTTGGATGCAGTCTAATAAAAGTTAGCGCTAATAAATCTTTATTTATAGGGATTTTACGCAAAATCAAGTAATACTGATCCTGTTTAGGTTTTCCTGTCTGACTGTTCAGCTTTCTCCCAGAAAGCTGAACTCCCGCAACAGCGGGAATCCAGCTAAAACCTGAAAATTTCAAACCCGATAAGGTATATTAAGACAAGCGCAGTCAAAAGCGGTCATACTTTTAGCAATTATAAAGCTTGACATATAATGGCAGATAGGCTAATATTTAGCTTAGAAGGCGCTTATGGATAAACTAAAAATTCTTACTCCTTTATTTCAAGCTATCATAGCTTTCACTGCGGTTTTATCTTTTTTGCTTGTAGGCTTTAACACAATTTTAAATGCAAAAATTAAACCCATGCAGGAAGACATAAAAACTTTAAAAACAGATGTCACAACTTTAAAAACAGATGTCACAACTTTAAAAACAGATGTTGCAGCAATAAAAATGAACCTTGATAAACTTGTCAAAATTGAGTCAAAAAAAGTCAGTCAAATTTACTCAAAATAATCAGCGATTTGTCCCAACCAACAAGCTCCCAACAATAAGCAAGATAGGTTATTCCTATGATCTTTTCAAAAACAACATCAGCTAGAGGCCGACTCATAAAAACTTAAAGCCTTTGGCCATATAAAAAAGATAATTGCAAACCAAAACAAAAAAACCACTGCCGATAAAATAGCTAGCCAAGTCCAATAGCTAAAATCTAATAGATAACGAACGGGGATAGAAGTGATAGCTAAAAAAGGAATCAGCCAAAGTCTAGCAGGATTTTTATAGATAAAATCCGGCCAGCGGCACAACTGTTGAACCTGCAAACGGGCCTGGTTGATTCCAATGCCTTCAATCGTAAAAAAATTGAAGATAGAAATTAAAACCTCAATAGACAAAAGCAAAGCTAGGGATAAAACGACACAAAAAGGTAGAGACAGCCACATCCAAGCGCTTAAATTAGCCTTCAAACCAAAATAAATGAGCATATAAAAAGCTAGAAAAACAGTAAAAACTCCTGGAGTAGCCAGCCTTTTGAAAAAAGTAATAAACAAACTGGGATAAGGCTTTAACAAAGTAAAATCAAAAGAGCCTAAGCGAACCTCATCGCTAAAAATCCAAAAATTAAAAGAGAAAATCAAATAGTGAATCTGATCAACAAATAAAGCAAAACACAAAAAAAACAGAAACTGATCTTTGTCCCAAATTCCAATCTGCTCCACATGGTTAAATATGAAAACAGAAGTAAAAAAATAAACTCCAATAAAACTGGCATTCATAAGAAACTGAAGAGTGAAGTTGGCGCGAAAGCTTAAATCCTCACTCAAGCTTGATTTAAAAAACTCTCTATAAACACTTAGATATTTTTTCATTTTAAATGCCCGCTCCTGTATAAAGGCTCAAACCTTTTTTCCAAATCCATTTTGTGACAAAAAACAGAATAACAATCCATACAAATAAAACAGAAAAACAAAAAGAGCTGGATACCGGATCTCCCATTAAAATTTTTACTGGGAAATAAATTAAATAAGGAAAGGGAGTCCAAAGCAGAATATCAACAAAGGTTTTGGGGAATAAATCCAAAGGAAGGATAGAGC